>CAYJUM010000009.1:0-49362 GCA_964373355.1 uncultured Nitrospirales bacterium
GCGATATTCCAAAGAAATCCCGTTTACCTTTCAACCAAATTTTCTTGTCTGTCCCACGAATGACGATCCTGCGGCGGGTTTGCTAAGATGAACCCCTTCGCAGGGAGATCGGGTCCATGAAGCACCTGCACTTCGACTGCTTTTCAGGCATCAGCGGAGACATGACGCTGGGCGCCCTGGTCGACGCCGGGCTGCCGCTGCGCGAGCTGGCGCGGGCGCTCCGGGCGGTCCCGGTGAGGGGCTACGCGCTGCACGCGAAGCCGGTCTCGCGCGGGGCGCTTCGCGCGACGCACGTCATCGTGTCGATCGCCAAAGGATTCCGGGCTCCCCTGTCGCTGGCTCGCATCGACCGCATCGTCTCATCCAGCCGCCTGCCGCCGGTCGTCAAGGATCGAAGCCGGGCGGTCTTCGACCGGCTGGTCCGGGCCGAAGCCGCGGCGCACCGGATCCAGCCGTCGGCCGTTCGCTTTCATGAGATCGGCGTGATCGATTCCCTCATCGACGTGATCGGCGGGGTGCTGGCCTGCCATCTCCTCGGCGTGACCCGCATCACCGCGTCCGCCGTCAATCTGGGCGCCGGCATGATGGATTCGGCCCACGGCACGATGCCGGTCCCCGGCCCGGCCGTCGCCGAGCTGGCCAAGCAGGTTCCCGTCTATGCGGCCGGCCCACCGCGCGAGCTCACCACCCCGACCGGCCTCGCCTTGCTGACGGTCCTCACGCAGGAATTCAACGCCCTTCCCCCGCTCCGCCCGTCGGCCATCGGCTATGGCGCGGGACGGGCCAATCCCAAGGACTGGCCCAATGTCCTGCGGGTGTTCCTCGGCGACTCCGCGGCGCCGCTCGTGACCGATGCCACGGTGGTCCAGATCGAGACCAACCTGGACGACCTGAACCCGCAGGTCTATGAGACGGTCCTGGACCGCTTGTTCGCGGCCGGCGCGGTGGACGTGACGCTCACCCCCGTCATCATGAAAAAGGGAAGGCCCGGCATCCTGCTCTCCGCGCTGGCCCCGCCGGACCGCGCGCCGGGCGTCGCCGATCTGGTGCTCCGCGAGACGACCAGCTTGGGCGTGCGGATCCGGGAGGTCGGCCGGCTGACGCTGGCGCGTCAGGTGGAGGCGGTGCGCACCAAATACGGCATCGTCCGTATCAAGCTGGCGGACCTCGGCGGCGCCTGGAAAGCGGCGCCCGAATACCAGGACTGCAAGCGGATCGCCGAGGAGACCGGCCGCCCCGTGCGCGAGGTTCTCGAGGAGGCCATGCAGGCGTTTCGCCGCACGCGGCCGGGCAAGGGGAAAGGGACCGAGTCCTGATGGGTGCTCCGCGTTGACGGTCCTCTTCTACGTCATCCTCTTCCTGGCCTCCGTGATCATCACGCTCGGAGGCTGCACGCTCTTCACCAACGCGATCGAGTGGCTCGGCAAGCGGCTGAAGGTCTCCGAGGGCGCCGTCGGGAGCGTCTTTGCCGCCATCGGGACCACGTTGCCGGAGACCTCCATCCCGGTCGTCGCGATCTTCTTCGGCGAAGGGCAGGACCGGGTCGATGTGGGGATCGGCGCGATCCTCGGCGCGCCCTTCATGCTCAGCACACTCGTCTTGCCGATCCTGGCCGGCCTCCTGCTGCTGTATGCCCGGCTGGGGGGGCGGCCCGCCGCCTTTACGCTCGATTATCAGGAAGTGCGGTTCGATCTGACCTTGTTCGTGGTCGCGTACGGCCTGGCCGTGGCGTCCGCGTCGGTCGCGTCCCGGCCCCTGCACGCCGGCGTCGCCGTAGCCTTGCTCTTACTGTACGGGTATTACGTGTACAGCAAGCTGCTGGGCGCCCATTCCCAAGGCGCGGCGATCGAGCCGCTGTTGTTTGCCCGGAAGGCGGCGCACCCATCGTACGGCCTCATCGCCATCCAGGCCGTCATCGGGCTGGTGGGGCTCGTCACGGGCGCGCATCTGTTCGTGACCGCCGCCATGGCGCTGGCCTCAGCGTTGAAGATCCCGCCGCTCCTGCTGGCGCTCGTGATCGCCCCGCTCGCGACCGAGTTGCCGGAGATGTCGAACAGCTTTCTCTGGCTCTACAAGCGGAAAGACACGCTCGCGGTCGGGAATGTCACCGGCGCCATGGTCTTCCAGGGAACCTTTCCGGTCTCGATCGGGTTGGTCGGCACCGACTGGGAGCTGGCCCCGGCGGGCCTGGTCACGATCGGGCTCACGCTGTCCGCCGCGGGCGTCAGCCTCCTCCAAATCTTGTGGGGCGGACGATGGCGGCCCTGGCTGCTGATGGCCTCGGCGCTGCTGTACCTGGGCTACGGGATCTATATCTATGTCTCGTGAGCCCAAGCCTGAGCGGCGGCCAGTCATCGGCGTCACGATGGGGGATCCGGGTGTGATTGACCCCGAGGTGATCGTCAAGGCGTTGAGCTGTCGGGCGGCGTTTTAACCGGCGGGACGCGGGGTCAATATCTATGGCGCGTCAGCGGCATCCTGAGCGGCGGCCGGTCATCGGCGTCACGATGGGGGATCCGGGTGTGATTGACCCCGAGGTGATCGTCAAGGCGTTGAGCTGTCGGGCGGCGTTTTAACCGGCGGGACGCGGGGTCAATATCTATGGCGCGTCAGCGGCATCCTGAGCGGCGGCCGGTCATCGGCGTCACGATGGGGGATCCGGCCGGCATCGGTCCCGAGGTGATCGTCAAGGCGTTGAGCCGACGGGAGGTCGTCGGGATCTGCCGGCCCCTCGTCATCGGCTCCCTGCCCGTCCTGCAGCGCACGGCCGGGTCGCTCAAAGCGAAGACCCGCGTGCTGCCCGTCGCAGGGCATGAACATCCACTCGGCCGCCCCGGAGAGATTCCGGTCCTGGATCCGCTCACCCGCCCCCTGGGCCGGGTCGTGCCGGGACGGCTCTCCAAGCGCGCCGCCGCCGCGGCGGTGGAATTCATCAAGACCGCCGTGCACCTGGCCGAGCACCATTGCCTCGATGCGATCGTGACGGCGCCGATCAACAAGGAGGGCATGCACCTGGCCGGCTATCGTTACCCCGGACACACCGAGTTCCTGACCAAGTTGACGCAGAGCCGCGAGACCGGGATGATGATCGTCGGAGGGCCCCTGCGGGTGCAATTCGTCACGACGCACGTCCCCCTCCGGAAGCTGTCCTCCGCGCTCAGCGTGGACCGGATCGAGCGGGCGATCCGGCTGGCCGCCAAGGCCTTACATGACCTGTTCGGGATTGCCGTGCCCCGCGTAGGAGTGGCCGCGCTCAATCCGCATGCCGGAGAAGGCGGGCTGTTCGGCGATGAGGAGCGGAGAGTCATCCTGCCCGCGGTGCGGCGCGCCCGAAAGGCGGGGGTCGCCGTGGCGGGTCCCTTGCCGGCCGACACGGTCTTCGGCAAGGCCGTCCGCGGGGAGTATGATGCCGTCGTGGCCATGTACCACGACCAGGGCCTGATCCCCCTGAAAGTGACGGCCTTCGGCCGCTGTGTCAATCTGACCGTGGGGCTGCCGATCATCCGGACCTCCGTGGACCACGGCACGGCCTACGACATCGCCGGCAAGGGCGTGGCCGACCCCCGAAGCCTCATCGAAGCGATCAAGCTGGCGGTGCGGCTGGCGCGCAGACGCGTGCGGAAAGCGTGAAGCGTGAAGCGTATCTCGTCGTGCCTTGACGAGATACGAGATACGAACGACGAGCGACGGAAAGAATAGACGTGTCGGACCGCAAGCAGACGGCGCTGGAGATGATCCAGGCGCAGCTCAAGGCGCTCGATGCCCTGGTCACCCGGGCGGCGGAAGACACCAACGCCGTCGCTGCGGGCGAGCGGCTGGCCCAGTGGAAGGCCCGGACCGCCCAACTGCTCGCCACCCATGTCGGGACGGCCGAAGCGAAGCGTTTTGCCGAAACCAAGCTGGCGCGCGACTTTTTTTACGGCGACCTCACCGACGAGGTCAACGAAGAGACTGATCTCTACCGGACCCATCTCGTGTCGCTGACGGCCCAAATCAATAAAGGCACGGCGCTCTTCGAGTCCCCGTAATGCCCCGCTCGCGACGGCGCCTGGGCCAGCACTTCCTCGTCGATCCCAACATCGTCCGCAAGATCATGACGGCCGCGGCCCTTGCGCCGCATGACACCGTGCTGGAGATCGGCCCCGGGCGGGGGATTCTGACCAGGCCCCTGTGCGCCACCGCCCGCTCGGTGATCGCGGTCGAGGTCGATGCCCGGCTCGTCGCGGACCTCAGGCGCGATCTCGCCGGGGTGGGCAATCTCGACCTTCATCACGCCGATGCGCTGGAGTTCCCCTTTGCCGATCTCCCGCGCGGCACGGTCGTCGTGGCCAACCTTCCCTACTCGATCTCCACGCCGATCCTCTTCCGGCTGTTCGAGGCCTGGCGACAGATCGACCGGATGGTGCTGATGCTGCAGGCCGAGGTCGCCCGCCGTGTGGTGGCCAAGCCGGGAACGAAGGACTACGGCATCCTGTCGGTCCTGGCTCGATACTGGTCCGAGCCGGCGCTCGCCTTCACGGTGTCGCCGCATTGCTTCCGCCCGAGCCCGGCGGTCAGCTCCGCGGTGGTGACATTGGCGATCCGGAGGGTCCGGCTCGTGCCCGAACGGGACGAGCCGTTGCTGACCCGTCTGGTCCGCGCGGCGTTTGCGCACCGCCGGAAAACCCTGTTCAATTCGCTGCGGAACGAGGGCTGGCCGGTGGAACAGATCACCATGACGCTGAAGCAGTGCCGGATTACGCCGTCCCGGCGGGCCGAGACCCTGAGTGTCGAGGAGTTCGCGGCGCTCACGCGCGTCTTTCTCCATGGTTGAAGGACATGGTCCGACCCCGCACGCCGCCCGCCTGACGCCTCACGGCTCACAGCGTCGCGCCTCTTGCTCGATCGAGGCCAACATGCTAGCATCCCGCGCATGGGTGTATCCAAGCGCGGAGATGCCCGCGCTGCATCCTCGCCCTCCCTACAGTTACCGCATGAAGTGATCGGCATCCTGCTGATCACCGCCAGCCTCCTGATTCTCCTGAGCCTGCTGTCCTTCGTCCCGACGGATGCGCCGTTGTTCGCTTCGCTGTTCGGCAAGGCCGCCCCGGCGGCTACCCCGCCCGTTCCGACTCAGAACGTCATCGGGAAAGTCGGGGCGACGGTCGCGACGGTGCTGTTCCTCGCGGTCGGCGGCGGAGCCTACCTGCTGCCGTTTCTGCTGGTCGTCATCGGGGCGCAGGCGTTCCGGGGGAGCAGCGTGACGCTCACGGTGCAGACGATCTGCGCGTCGGTCGCGGCCCTCCTGTTCCTGAGCACCTTGTTGGACCTGGACGTCCCCGGCGTGCCGACCATCTCCAGCGGCCTGGTCTATCGCGGCATGGCCGGGGGCCGGAGCGGCCACCTGCTCGCCGGGGTCCTGCACACGTACTTTGCGACCCTGGGCGGCCATATCATCGTGCTGTCGGGCCTCCTCGTGTCGCTCTTGCTCGCGGTCCCGGTGTCGCTCATGGACCTCGGCCGGCAGGTGCCCGAGAAGTGGGCCCTGCTCAAGGAAGCCGTGGAAGCCATGCTCCCGGAGCCGGCCCCGCGCACCGAGACGCCCAAACGGAGCAAGCCGAAACCGGTAAAGATCAACCGGGGAACCTCGACCGACGCGGTACCCGCCATCGCGGTCGAGGCCGTGGACCCCGAGCCTCCCGCGGTTCCGGCGCCCGCCGTTCAGGAACCCTTGGCGGAGGAGGCCGACGAGGAGCCGGTGGTCACGCAGGCGCCGGTCTCGGCCGGCTACGTGCTTCCGGACCCCCGTGAGCTCTTGAGCGATCCGGCGGGCCTCCAGGACCGCCTGTCCGACGAGATGCTCAAGGCCCAGTCCGAAGTCCTGACCCGGGCCTTGCTGAACTTTGGGATCGAGGGCAAGGTGACCGAGGTGCATCCGGGACCGGTGGTCACCATGTACGAGTTCGAACCGGCCCCGGGCGTCAAGGTGGCGCGCATCGTGAACCTGGCCGACGACCTGGCGCTGGCGCTCAAGGCCACGAGCCTGCGGATCGTGGCTCCGCTGCCCGGCAAATCGGTGGTGGGCATCGAGGTGCCGAACCCCTACCGCGAGACGGTCTCCCTGAAGGAAGTGCTGACCAGCGAGAGCTTCACGCGCTCCCGCTCGAAGCTGACGCTCGCGCTCGGCAAGGACATCTTCGGCGTGCCGGTCACCGCGGACCTCAAGGCCATGCCGCATCTGCTGGTCGCGGGGGCGACCGGCGCCGGCAAGAGCGTGGGCCTTAATACGATGCTCATGAGCCTCCTGTTCTCGGCCAGACCGGACGAGGTCAAGCTGTTGCTGATCGACCCGAAAATGCTGGAGCTCCAGACCTATGACGGTATCCCCCATCTGCTGCGGCCCGTCATCACCGATGCGAAAGCGGCCGCGCGGGGGCTGGGCTGGGTCGTGCAGGAGATGGAGCGCCGCTACAAGCTGCTGGCCGAAGCCGGGGTTCGGAACATCGAGGCGTACAACCGGCGGGTCGCCGGCAAGCAGGGCGTCCTGCCTCCGGCGTCGTCGAAGGGCGTCCCGGGCCAGGCCGAGCTGCCGATCGAATTTCTCTCCGAGGAAGAACGCCTCTCGGCCGGAGAGAGTGCGGTTCCGGAAGAGCTGTCTCCGGACGACGGCGAGACTCCGCCCGCCCACCTCCCGTACATCGTGGTGATGATCGACGAGCTGGCGGACCTCATGATGGTGGCGCCGAAGGAAGTGGAGGACAAGATCGCCCGTCTGGCCCAGATGGCCCGGGCCGCGGGCATCCACGTGGTGCTGGCCACGCAGCGGCCGTCCGTCGACGTGCTGACCGGCCTCATCAAGGCGAACTTCCCCGCGCGCATTTCCTTTCAGGTGTCCTCCAAAACGGATTCCCGCACCATTCTGGACGCGAACGGGGCCGAAGCCCTGCTGGGCAAGGGCGACATGCTCTACCTGGCGTCCGGGACCGGACGGCTCATGCGCCTGCACGGCTCCTTCGTCGCGGACGAGGACGTGCGCCGCGTCGTGGAGTTCGTCAAGCATCAAGGGGCGCCGGCCTATGCCGAGGAGCTCCAATCGCTGCAGCGCCAGGAGGAGGTCGCGGAGGAGGAGCGCGACGAGACCTATGAGCAGGCCAAGGACCTCGTGATCAGCACCGGCCAGGCCTCGGCCTCCTTGATCCAGCGGCGGCTCCGCGTCGGATATCCGCGGGCGGCCCGGATGATCGAGCGCATGGAGGAGGAAGGGATCGTCAGCGCGCCGGCGCGCGACGGCCGGCGGGAGGTGATGGCCCGCAAGGGGCCCGTCGGCGAGAACTATTCATGAAATGCGGCGAGGGATGACCCAACCGGCCCTGCTCAGAGGCTGACGGCCCGCTGTCTGGTACAATCACTCCCATGTCGAACCTCGGAAGAGCTCTCCTGAGCATCGCGGCCCTCGTGCTGCTTCTCGGCGAGGGGCCGCCGGCCGGCGCGGACGATCTGAAAGAGGTGGTGAAGAAGGTGCAGGCCCGGTACGAGGAGACGCGGGACCTGCAGGCGGACTTCTCGCAGACGACCAAGATCGAGGGGTTCAAGACCCCGATTGCATCCTCGGGGCGGCTCTACATCAAAAAACCGGGCCGGTTGCGCTGGGACTACCGCGAGCCGAACGTCGAGGAGATCTACGTCAAGGGCAACGACGTGATGATGTACGTCCCCGAGCACAAGCAGGTGCTGGTCGGGAAGCTCACGCAGATGGCCGCCTCGCAGGCTCCCCTGCAACTGCTGCAGGGGGTCGCCAGGCTGGAGGAGCATTTCGACCTCGATCCGACCCGGGGCCCGCGCAGCGACGCGGGCGCGCCCCTGCTGACGTTGCTGCCCAAGGCATCCGAGCCGGAGTCGCTGCGGACCCTGGCCCGGATCGTGTTGGAATTGCACCCGAAGACCTACTTCATCAAGACGCTGTCGCTGCACGAGATCAGCGGCAATGTCTCCACGTTCCAGTTCACCAACCTGAAGGCCAACACCGGGCTGAAAGCCGCCATGTTCGACTTTCAGGTGCCTCCAGGCGTCGAGGTCGTGAAGGCCCCGACGCTCAGCCCTCCCTAGCGCCGTCGGTCCGCGAATCCGCTCACTGGACGAACCCGGCTTCACAGACGACGTGGCCGTCCGCGGACCGCCGGACGACCGCCAACAGGTCCTCTTTCGAGATCGGCTTCACGAGGTAGTCCATCACGCCGTCCCGCATCAATGAGACCGCCAGCTCGACGTCCGGATGTCCGGTCATGACGACGATCGGGACGGAGGGATGTTGGGCCCGGAAGTAGGCGATTGCCTCGGTCCCATTGATCTTCGGCATCCTGATGTCGCACAGGATGGTATCCACCATCAAGGCATTGTCAGCCGTCGTCATGGCTTGGATCGCTTGCTCGCCATCCTCCGCTTCGACGACCTCATAGCCGGCCTTCGTCAGACACAGGGCAAGCGGTTTTCGCACCGCTGCCTCGTCATCGACGATCAGGATCCGTCCCTGTCTCCCTTTCACCGCGTAGTGCGTGTGCAGTGGCATGGTTTCCCTCCTCTGTTAAGGTTTTGGATCGGAAAATTGCAGTGTGAACGTGGTCCCCTTGCCTTCGTCGCTCTCCACGCTGATCGAGCCGCCGTACTTCGTAACGATTTTGTGCGCGATGCTCAGACCCAACCCGGTGCCTTTGCCGGCGACCTTTGTGGTGAAAAACGGCTCGAAGATCTTCGGCAGCAGGGCCTTGGGGATCCCGCAACCGGTATCGGAGATCATCACGATTCTCTTCCCGTCTTCCAGCCGGGTGGTCAGAGTCAGCCGCCCCTTCCCATCCATGGCCTGGGCCGCGTTGCTGATCAAATTGACCAACACCTGATCGATCTCGGATTTCCTGGCTCGAAGGCAGGGGAGAGGCTGAAAGGATGTGATCACCTCGACGCGTCCGAACTGCGGCGAGCGCCGAACCATTTTTACCGACTCAGCGAGTCGTTCGTTCAGGTCGACATCGACCGCCTCATCGCGGGAAGCCGAGCGGGCATAACAGGCGAAGTCTCTGACAACAGTGGCCACGTGATGCGAATAGGCCACAATGTCCCTGGCGTATTCCTTCATCAGCTCGGGATCGTCTTCGTCGAGGATCAGCTCCGCCATCCCGAGAATGCCGTGCATGGGGTTGTTGATCTCGTGGGCCATGCCGGACACCATCGTCCCGAGGCTGGCGAGCTTTTCGGCCTGGATGAGCTGACTCTGAAGCTCCTTCTGCTCGGTGATGTCCCAGAGCAACAGGCCGGTCCGGGAGTGCTCCCGGATGGAGACGGGAAACTGGCAGGCGCGATAGACCCGGCCGGCCAACTCGAATTCCTGCTCCCGGCGGCAGCCGGCCTGTCCCCCGAGGCCCTCCTGTAATCGAGCCCAGTCCGGCGGGCGCAGGGGAAGCACCTCCGCCAGCCGTCGGCCCAGGAGCGGAAACGTCCCCGCGCTGAAACGCTCGCAGGCCGAGGAATTGGCGAATGTGACGCGCTGCAGGCCATCGATGATGAGGATCGAGCACGGCAGGCTCGATATGATGGCTTCGATCGTGTCATAGGCGTGGCGGAGCGCCTCCTGGGCCTCCTTGCGCTCGGTGATGTCCGCGGCGACCCCGGCGATCCGGTACACCGTCCCCGTCTCATTGCGAATCGGGAAGGCCCGATCGCGTACCCACCGGATCACGCCGTCGCGCCGCACGATGCGGTATTCTTCGTCGTACTCGCCGGTCACCTGCCGGGTCAGGGCGGATTCCGCCACCCGCGGCCGATCCTCCGGGTGAATGGCGTCCAGCCACGACCGCGGCGATTCGTACAGGCTTTCGCACTCCCGTCCCCAGATCTCCTCGTATCCTGGACTGACGTAGATCATCGTGTTCTTCTGCGGATCGGTCATCCAGAAGACTTCGCGGATGTTTTCGGCCAACTGGCGGAATCGCTCCTGGCTCTCCCGCAGGGCGGCCTCCGCGCGCTTCCGCTCGGTGATGTCCCGGATGATGCCGCTGAAGGACGTCCCCTCTTTGGTCCTCCACATTCCGAGCGACAGCTCGAGCGGGAATTCGGTCCCGTCCTTCCGGACCCCCTCCAGCTCGATGGTCCGGCCGATCACCCGGCATTCACCGGTGGCATGCACCCGCTCCATGCCGTGCTGATGGGCCTCCCGGTACCGGGCCGGCATCAAGACCGCCAGGGGCCGGCCGACGACCTCGTCCTCCGTGTATCCGAACATCCGCGTCGCCGCGGGGTTCCAGGAGAGAATGGTCCCGGTGCGATCAGCCAGCACGATCGTGTCGGTCGCCGATTCCACGACGGATCGAAAGCGTTCTTCGCTGGCGGTCAGCGCATGCTGGGCCCGCTCCGCCTTCACGGCCAGGGTCTTCACTTCCACCGCGCGCTGCAGGGCCGCGTTGATCTCCTCCAGGTTGTACGGTTTGATGATGCAGGCGAAGGCCCCTTTCGCGAATGAGCCGATCCGGTTCTCGTCGGAGGCATAGGCCGTCAGCACGATCACCGGCAGGCTGGAGTCCAGTTTCTTGAGGATCCTCAGCACCCAGAGGCCGTCGAGGTCCGGCAGCTTGAGGTCCAGCAGGACGGCGGCATAGTGCGACGCTTTGACCTTGTCGATCGCTTCCGCCCCCGTCGCGACGGCTCTGATCTGATATCCCTCTCGCTCGAGCGCATGGCTCAAGGCCCGCCGGATGTCCGGATCATCATCGACGATGAGAACCGGAGGCCGTGTTCGTTCGGGCACGGCCCGGGAGTGTCCGAACGGGACTGCGCGGAACTCGTTCATGGCGACCCCCACAGGCCCAAGCGCCTTACTGGTTCAGGAAATAATCGCTGGCCAGGAGTCCTCCAACGACCAGCCCGATCAAGCCTGCTGTGATGACGAATGTCGTCATGGGACCCTCCGTCGCTGACTTCCTCCGAGCGACCGTCGCCTCGCTATCGCTTATGCCAGGGAGGCGGTTCGACTTCGCGTCCGCAGGAGAGACAAAACCATCGGCCGGTGCTTTCGCCGAGCTCGGACTCTTCCTCCGCTTTGGGATGCTCGCAGGGGTCGTCCCCCCAACTGCGTCTCAGGACCTTCTTCAGCGCCTCGGCCGTTTTCCTCTCCATCTCTCTCCTGTCTTCAGGTTGAATGCATGCCGCCAACTGCCGGCGCTCATGCTTCTTTGGCTTTCCGTCGCGGTGACGGGGCAGCCAGGCGGGTCTCCTCATCCAAGGCTCGCTGGGTGATGGCGTACCCGCAGGCGGCACAGGACCAGAACGCGCCGGTGAAGGTGAGACTCAACCGCAGGCACCGCGGGCAATCGCGGATCATTATGGTCTGGGTCCTGTCAGTCATGACTTCCTCCGGGCGGGCCGATCCACCGCTCCACCATCCGCCCGATTTCACTGACCTTAAAGGGTTTGAGAATGTAGGCCTTGGCTCCCGCCTTCAGGGCCTCTACCGCGGAGGCACAAGCCACGGACCCGGTCACCATGATGATGGGGAGAGCCGGATGGACCTGTTGAACCTGTTTCAACACCTCGAGCCCGTCTAATCCGGGCATCCGAATATCGAGCAGCATGCCGTCATACCTCGTATGTTCCAGCTCTCGTAGTGCTTCCAAACCACTGGCAGCCGTCCCGACCAGAAAGCCGTATGACTCGAGACAGTCGGCCAGGATGAGTCGAATATCCGGCTCGTCGTCCACCACCAGGATCCGTTTCATGGCCGGCTGGTCCTCCGCGCAGACCCATGGAAGCGGGGCCCCAACTGTCGGAAGGCAGACATAGGAATACATAGTGCGAAACTCGCTCTTCGCCTCACCGAATTCTCGGGCGACATCCGCATCTCGGAATTGAACCTGCTCGTGCTCGTGGGATAGAGCACGGCATGTGCCAGAATTCCGGAATGGCTACATTCGTGCGAAGGTCTTTGGAAAGTCAGGGATTTAGAAATCGCGATCGCGGGCGCCGTGTTCTCGGCCTTTATCCTGGGGGATACATGCTTCGTCAGGATAGATACGGTTGGCTGAAGCGTTAACGGGGATCGCCCGGCCTATGGCTCGGCGGGGAAGAAGGGCTATTTGCGGGGCGCTCCGAACCAGCGCTGAACCGCGCCTTGGAGAGTCTCGGCGTCAAAGGGCTTGAGCAGATAAGCCTGGGCCCCCATGGTCAGGGCCTGCACGGCGCGATCCTTGGAACCGGTTGCGGTCACCATGACGACAGGGATCGTGCAGCCGCGAGTTCTGGCTTGTCGCAGGACCTCCAGGCCGTCGGGGTCCGGGATACCGATGTCCAGAATCATGCCGTCAAAAGCTTTTCCCTGCAGCGCGGCGAGAGCCGTGGTTCCCTCGGCTGCCGTTTGGACGGTATACCCCAATGACCCGAGGCGGTCTGCGAGAAACTCCCGGATATCCGGATCATCATCGACCACGAGAAGCCGTTGCGCGCTCAGAGCGGTCTGATCCGAAGTCTCGATCGGAGGATGTAGCGGCAACATCACATGGAATTCCGAGCCTTTCCCGAGCTCGCTTTGAACGGTGATGGTCCCGCCATGCAGCTCCACGAGATTTTTCACGATTGAGAGCCCAAGCCCCAATCCTTTGGGCCCCCGCTGCTGCTCCTGTCCGATCCGGAAAAACTGATCAAAGATCCTCGGAAGGGCTTCAGGGGAAATTCCTTCTCCGGTGTCCTGGACCCGCACGCTGGCCAAGTCCGGTGTGGCCAAGCCGGCAACGATCGTGATCCGGCCTTCGTCCGGGGTGAATTTAATGGCGTTGTGAACGAGATTGGTCAGGATCTGGATCAAGCGGTCTTCATCCGCCCACACGTGCAGCGGGGAGCTCGGGCTGACAAGCTCCAACTTCTGGCGCTTTGTCGAGGCCAGAGGATGTAGCTGCTCGACCACTTCATTCGCACATGTCAGAAGATCCACCTCGGAGGGCTGCAGCTCCAGTTTGCCGGCCTCGATACGGGTTTGCTCCAGCAAGTCGGAGATCATGCGGATCAGGCGATCTGTATTGACTCCGACACGCTCCAAGTAGCTGTGCAGTTTTTCATTCAAAGGACCGGCCAAGCCGCCAAGGGCGTTCTCGGTCAAGCCTTTGATGGAAGTCAGGGGCGTCCGCAACTCGTGAGAGACGTGGGACAAAAACTTCGATTTGAGTCTGTCCATCTCCCGTAACTGCTCGTTTGCGATCTCCAGTTCGGCTGTGCGTTCACGGACTTTGGCCTCCAGTCCGGCGATCAGTTTCTCGATCTGCCGATAGGCCTTGGTGTTGTCCAGCGCGATGGCCACCTGTGAGGCCAGGGTTCCGATCAAGTTCAGGTCCTGGGCGGTGAGACCCTGTTCCCGAGTTCGGTCCACGGTGAGGGACCCCAGGACTTCATTTTTGACCTTCAACGGGACCGAAATGATGGACTTGGCCGCGGTGACTCGGGCCAACTCCTGATTCAGCGGATGCAGACGGTCCCACTCCTGTTGGAGGTCGCCGATGAGCACAGGCTCGCCCTTCAGGAGCACTGTACCTTCCAGGCTGTCAGGATCGGTGACAGGAATCTCCAAAGAGCGGGCGAAGTCGGCAATTTCCTTGGCCACCCCCCGGACCCGCGCGCCATAGGAGACTTTCCGTTCCCGGTCGAAGAAGCAGATCATCCCCCGGTCGTACTGAAGCTTCTCGGTGACGGTGTCCAATACTTTCTCGATTAAGGTGTCGCGGTCCAGGATCGAGGCGAAGACGAGCCCGCTTTCATGCAGTGTCGTGAGCTGCTCCACCCGGCGTTGCAGCTCGGCAGTGAGCTGCTGCTGCTCAACGTAGGTCTCTTGCAGCTCGACATGGCGGGCATCAAGAGTCTTGACCTGCTCCGCCAGTACTCGCTCTTTCTGCTCAATTTCCGATCGTAGGACGCGTCGGGCTGCGGACAGGACCGGCCGGCGTAGCCCTCCGCCCTCTTTCCGGGTGGAGTAGGTCACTTCCCATTCGCACCGGTCGTCTCCCTCTGCCATGCAGAGCCGGTCCTGCACGGTCGCCGCCGGCAGGTTGTGAAACTTCTCGGGCACGCCCGTGAAATACCCCTTGTGGGCGAGACAATACATCTCCGCACAGGCCTGCAGGTAAGGGCCGAATTGGCGCAGGGCGCGGGGACTGAACCGCATCTGGATGATGGCGGTGCCGTCTGACACCTGCACCGCCTCGGTGTAAAAGGAATCCTTAGCGAACCGCTGGGCGAAATAGGCCGACATTCTATAAATCTGGGTCACCGAGAAGGGCCGCCCCAGCACTTGGATAGCCGGCGAGATCGCCTTTTCCCGTGCCATCTTGAACTGGAAGTCGGGGTCGCCGGAGAGATCCCAGCAAAATTGGGTCAAAAAGACCCCGAACTCATTGGAGTAGCTGTTCCAAGGGTTCTTTAAAAAATCGACAGTGACACGGTAGGCGCGATCCGGAATGCGCTCGTTCAGGCGCCGGACCAGTTCCTCGATGGCGCCAGCGGCGGCCTCCGGGCCGCGACGTTGGCTGACCGACTCCTCCAGATATTCCACCAACGCCCGGATGACCACCCCGCTTATGTCGCGAATCGTGGTTCCATCGGGCTCCGTGCCGAACGGCTGGAATTCCATGACCGCTTTTTCGGTGATCCGGTGTGCTTTGGAGAGAAGGGAAGTCATGACGGAATGAGAGTTAGAACGACCGGGATAACCGTCCCCTGGTTGCTTCTACAGAGTCTTAAGATATTCGATGAGCGCCTGTTTGTCAGCTTCCCTGAGGTCAGTCCCGTAGAGGTGACCGCCGTTGCCATTGCCGGGCTTGGAGGTGTCATAGAGGAAGTAGGGTCCACATGAGTCTTGTCCGTTCTCTTTCAGCATGGAGGAAACAAAGCCCATGTTGTCCCTATCATAGAGGTCATTGCCTCGGCAAAATTTAGAGGGCCGACGTTCCGGTATATTCAGCAGCTCGCGCATGGTGGGTATGGACCCGTTGTGAAGGTAGGGAGCCCGCAGCCAGACCCCGTCCAACAATGTGTTCACATATCCTTTCTGGAGAGAGAAGTTCCTGAGCTTCCAGATGCCGGTGCCGAGGCGGTTTAAGGCCTTGGCCAAGTCGGGAGTAAAGGCCTTCAAGCGGTTGTCGTCGGTCTGGTGCTGGTACGCGTCGAGAGGCTCGACGCGGCCGACCCGGTCGCCATCGGGCGCGTGGCAGGCGGCGCAGGAATTTCGGTAGATGCCTCGGCCCCGGTCCACCAATTCCCAGTGAAGGCCTGAATTGCCGTACCCATTCATCCAGTCTTCATACCGCGGCGCCGGGAGCCCGTCGATCCAGTCGGTGATGCGATCCAGCCGTTTCTTATCAAGGTATTCAATGTTGGTCCCCACGACTCCCAGGGAAGCGATGATGTTCCGTTCTTCGAGCAGCGGCGTATTCCCGTCCCAATGCAGCCGCATCCCTGCCCGGGCTTTCTGATTCCAGATGGAGGGAAAATCGGCGATGCCCGGAATGCGGTCAGGCTGATCGATGACGGTTCGCTTGTAGGCAGCCCAGGTGTCAACTCGCCCGGGCCCGAACCGCGGCAGCCGATCGGGATTCGTATGATCGACGAAATCAAATTTGCCCTTCAACTGGAGGACCTCGTGGCGAAAACGCGGGATGACGACGGCCCGGTAGATGATGCGCTCGACGAAATTCATGTCCGGTTTCCGGCCGGGCCTGAGGATTTCGTTCATCACGTTGTTGACCGTGAAATCAGGATGCGAGGCTGCCTCGAACAGGTACATGAAAAACAGTTCTGGATCCTCGGTATTGCCCGGCATGGCCAGAATGGTCTTCGGCTCGCTGACAAGGGTCATCCGAACCGTCGAGACATGGCAGAAGGCGCAGTTCGCGCCGATAAAGTCCAGGCCAAACACACGACGCTTTGAGAAACCGATCGGCCGATCAATCCCCTCTGTCGCGATATCGTGCTGATCCGTCAGGAATCCGAACGCTTCGTATCCGCTCTTTCCATTCGTTGGTTTGTAGCCGTCTGGCATGATCTTGGCGGGCGGCAGCATCACGGGCAGCACGCGCCATATCCAATACGGAATGCCCCGGGTCAGCGGATGGTCCGAGCCGATGGACCCGTATTTGAACTGCATCTCGATGTCGGGATAGTCGTTCGGCACACCGAACCGGTGCCGCCACACGGAGAGAGCGGCAATCAGGACGGCAACAATCACCAGAGACCAGACAACGAGCTTGCGCATCTGCTTCCTTCCCAGAAGAGGTCAGGCGTTGATGTTGGCCTCCAGCATACTGGGGTACACCCGCCAGACCGACCAGGGGTCGTTTCTCCACGACACTTCGAGATCTGCAAGCTGGTCCTGAAAACTCTTCAATTCATCCCTCGCCGCAGTCTCGTTCGGGCCAGGCAACGCCAGGTACCTGAAATCCTGCATCAGCGGGGTCCGCTTCACATTTAAATTGAAATTGGCATTGACCAGCCGTTGAGAGACATCCAGGGGCACGGGCTTGCCGCTCCGGTACAGCCGGGTCGGCATCTTGTGGGACCAGAGCTGATAGTTCCAGAGAAATGACCCGGCCAGATCGTGCTGCACGGTGGCCAGGAACATGAAGCGGGCCAGGAGACGAGCGAGGCTGGAGATCGTCACACTGGCATTCACCACGCCGACGCCGTTCGGAATGCCGTTCTGGGGATCGTTCAATTCGGCGAGCCATCGGCCGATCGCTGTCGGCTGAGGGACAGGTGCGGCTTGAACTCTCCCGTCAGGACGGTAGGGATCGTCCCGGACGTTGTCAGTGGGGTAATAAATGTGGAGGTACCGCTTGGCGTGCTGTTCCATGAGACCGAACAGCTTTTCAAGGTCGGCCTGCGTCGGTTTGTCAAAGGTGCCTTTCGTAATGCCCCGGTCGGCGGCGTCCTGTTCAGGATCGTTGACCAGGAACTTGTACTGGCCATAGGTGGTCTCAAACAACTTGCACATCCCCGTATGGGTAAAACTGAAGATACTGTCGAAATCGCCGCCTTTCGCCATCTGGGCAATGGTCACCGCCCAGTTGCTTTGCAGCGTCCGAAAGACGTAGGGCCAGAGCAGCCGGCACACCGGATGGTTGGGAAAGAGGCAATTGCGCGTGGCGCGGGCCAAGTGCGCCGCACATGCCAGATGGACGCCATTGAAGTGCCGTACCAGCGACAAATGGTTGGTGGCGGCGCACAGCGCCAGTTTTTTGGCGAATTCCCAGGTGCGGTCGCCGGGCGTGGAGAGGCCGAGCTCGCTTTTGATCCGGACCGGCTTGACGGTGTATGTGTCCTTCTCTGCCAGAAACAATACATGGATGCCAAGGTTATACAGATCGGCGTAGTGCTCGTATGGCTGGAGTTCTCGAAAGTCCCAGTGGTACAAATCGTCTGCACGTTTATCGAGGTCCGGGTCGTTCCATTTCTTTCTGTCGTCCGCTGTCTCTTTGCCGAGCTCGTATTTCTTCAAATAGCCGTGATACGGGCCTTTGACGGCGAGTGCGCCAAGATCGGGGCTGCCCTGAAATTCAAGCGGCATCACCGGTAGGTCGAACACCTTCCGGTGCCGCGAGGTATAAGTGTACGCCAAGGCTTCGTACGGGTCTGGAACGATTGCCGGTAATTCGCCTCCTTGGAAGGGCTTCGAGCCGTGCACGGGTTCTTCCACGTTCTTCGCCCAGCCAGAGCCCATGGGTTTATCTGCTGTCGTCGAGACGGGCATGGTCGACTGCATCGGGGAGAAGAGCGAATACAACTTCACCTGAAACCAGGTGAAGACTCTCATCGGCCTGTCCCATTCATCGGAAGGCTCGTGCCCGGCAACTTGAATCTTGGAGATCGGGATGCCCCGGAAGATTCCTTCGAGGGGAACGCGGTCGATCTTGTGCACGCCCTTTCCAAGTAGGTGGGCCCGAATCCAACGCCACGGGCCCATCTGGCCAGGCACCGGGATGTCCGCTGGCTTGACGACCCGGAATTTCACGACGGCTAACCGGTCCCAGAATCCTTTGCGAAGCTCCCAGGTCCATCGCGCTCTGAATCGGATAGGCACCGGAAGCAGCGCGATGACGAGCCAGAGCGACCATACCAACAAGATGGCCAGTGGAAAGGCAATACACAGGACCAGCGTTTGGCCAACCGGCAAGAACCCCTTGAGGAGATGTTTTATGAGGCTTTTCTCCCGGGACAGCTCCAGAGTCAAGGCCATGAGCACCAGAACGATCGGCAGGACGACAGCGTCCCCTTCCAAGAATCGCCTGGCGAGTTCGTTGAACAGGGCAGTTCCCTTTCCTTAAGGGCTGTCACCGCAGAATGCTTGCCCCCGTCTTAACCAGACCGTTGCCTACTCCCCTACGCCGCTGCCGACTCGTGGATGTTCCGCCAGGGGCGGAAAGGGTTGGCGAGTCCTTGAACCGCAGGGCCCAGCGCCGGATAGTGCCGCAATAAGACGCTTTCGAAGCCATTGTGATTGATCCAGTCGAGGCCTTCTTGGGTATAGATCTCGGGCCGGTAGTCGGTGGTGAAAAACCGGTCGCTCTTCAGCCGCCTGGAGGCCATGACGATGAAGATGCGAAAGGCCGTGTCGCTGAAGCCGAATCCCTCCGGCAGCTCTTCTGCGAACATGCCGACCATCGGATCGACGAGATCGATGTTGCCCCGATAGAGAGCCGCGAGCTTGTCGGCCCATTTGGGATTGAACTCTTCAAAACTCTTCACCCGTGGCATGCGGAGGAGTTGCCGGAAGCGGTTGTAGCGGGGAATACCGCGTTCGCGATCTCGGAGAATGTCAATGGACGCCACGTCCATTAATATCTTCGGGGAGCTGGGATCCTCAGGCGCTTGGTATTGCCTGAGAAAGTGCGGGTAATTGCCCAACGTGACGGCACCTGGATGGGCCAGGCCGAACGAGTAGAACCAATTAGCCATGCCGATCGTGGTGATGGCATCCCGGGTGTTCTTTCCCTGAATGTCATCAAAGGTGAGATACCGCCCATAGTCGGGGTCCTTCAAGGAATGGAAGCGGTACTGATCGGGGATCAAGGGATGCAATCGGTAAACCGATATGAATTCTTCAGTGAGTGAGAACGGAACACCGTGATGATCCAGCTCGGAACCCGGGATCCCGCTCAATTCCTCGCCGTGGCTGAGCCGCCCGTGCCGTTTATACACTCCTTCTCCCAACACCCCCCACCAATTGGCATCCATGGCGATCTTCAAGACCGGCTGGCCCAGTATGGCCGTCGTCCACTCAACGGTATGAATTTTCGCCATAAGGGCCGCATTGACCAGTCGAGCGGTTTGGAACAGGCGCTCATCGTCCCACGCCCAGGCAGGATGCTTCTCCTTCAACATGTCGCAGATCGCATTGTGCTCGCGCACGAACAGCGTATGCAGCAAACTCAGGCCGGCCCACCACCCCCCGACAAATCCGGTCTGATCGAGTCCTGTGAAATGATGATGCTCAGGCAGACGCGTCCCATCCTTGTCATCCATCTTCAACTTTCCGTCTCTTCCGGCGCGGAGGTCGTACAGGGTGTCAGCCTCAGCTCCGTAGATCTGAGACCCATCCCACCAGTAGGTTCCTTCATTCAGGAACGTCGGCGGGCCAGCCTTGCACCCTTCCGGCCGCGTTGGGTCTAGTTGCGTAGCGGGAACCACCATGGTGCCGTTTGGCCCCTTTTGCGGCCAATTATCCTTATCCAGAAGGGGAATACAGTGAGGAGGACGCTTGGCAGTCGGTTTATGGCGGGCCCAATCATGGACCATGAACTGAATCCACGCCGCGGCCAAGAGATTCAGCGACTCGGCCGCCTTGAACGAATCCCGAGCCAAGACGGAGTTGCTGATCTCTCTGGGGTTGGGGTCCAGAAGGCGGTCCGTGTCAGGCCAACTCTCTTCAGGCGGGAAATTGCGTCCGAACCGGGAGCAGACGCCTCCCATCCCGGGATTCTGCAGGTCGTTATATCGACCGTCGGCCCGGCGGAACTTCAGATCGTCCGGCCTAAACGGGTCTGGAGGGTCAAAAGGATCAGGAGGGGGTGGTAACCCGGGGATAGGCTCGACGTTGAAGTCGCTGGGCCGTGGCCTGGTCGGCAAGCCTGACGTATCGTAGAGATTCCCACGCCGGAGGTCATAGCGCAGTGCCGGCAGATTCCACAGCCTCAGGCTCAGCCGGGGCAAGACCCGGTACGGCAGCTTATGCCAGACGACAAACCGGTTGATGAGCCGGAACCCCAAAGCCATCAAAGCTAAAAAGCGATGTGCGCGGCGCATCGTTCTCTCGCTGTTACAGGACAGTTTTCCGGGGCCAACAGTTCTGAAAATAGTCGTGAAGTGTTTTTGCCTTTTCTTTGCAACTCTTCCTGAATTCCCCTCCCGCGAAGGCTGCTCGCAATTGCTCATCCATTTCTTGTGTAGCGGATTTCGACAGGGTCCATCCGAGCGGCAGCGCAATCTCGCCCGTTCTCAATCCGAAATGGAAAAACCGGTGATCATTCAGCTCGGGTTCCACCAGAGCCTGCAGATGCTTAACGGCGTGAGCGCCTCTTCCTTCGCGCGTCATATACAGCGCTCTGAGCGGGGTCAGCGTCTCGGCAAGTACCCAGGGCTTTGATTTCGCAAACCCGATGATCCGATTCATCTTGTCGATTTCGAAGGCCACGTGAGAGCCCGTTGTGACACCGCGATAACGCTCACCGTCGATCTGCAGGCTTACAATCGGCCCGCTCGCCTTGGGAGGGCTCTTCTCACACAGCTCTGCTTCATCGAATCGACTCGCGACCTCCTCGCTCACTTGGAGCCGGATGCAGAGCCCTTTGCCGGAAACGGTCTCCGGACCGCTTTGAATGACCCCCGCCACTTCCGTCAGTTCCGGCTCATTGCTGATGTGAACCACAACGGGAAGGACCTCGACGTTGTGGAGCCGGATGTCTTTGATGGCCAACACGATTTCCTCAGCCGTTGTGGCGCCGGAGTTCTCAAAGTAGCCTCCGTCCACAATGTGCAAATCCCGATTTACTCGGCCGGCCGGGCTGATAAAGGAGAAGCGGGCGCTGCCATTCGCCGCGGTACTCAGCGCAATCGTGCGATACGTGGCCTGCTCTCCGTCGTTGCATCGTCGCAGATGCAATTCGTGGTGATGGTCATAGACATCCTTAAACGGTCCGGACGCCATGGTGAAAAACTCTTCGAGGCAGTGGTCGCCTGTCGGCTTCTCGTGAATTTTCATATTGCTGGTCAAGATGCGATTTCCCTCCTCGGCGGAGGTGCTGTTCAGGATCAGACTGGGGACTTCAACCTTGCTATCGTTTTGCCACAGCTCATAAAAATCCTGTTCAAACCTGCGATTGGCCGCCGCCCCGAACCAGGCCTTCTCCCATGCGGCTTCCAGCGTCCAGGCGCGATCCCAGTACGGGACTGGAAAAGGCAGGAATCGCTGCAACAACTCCGGGAAGAGCATGGTGGCCAAGGTCGGAGCGAGAAAATCCTCCTTGAGCATGTTGCGGGTGCAGGGCAAGAGTTGAGGATCAGGACAACGAGCGTGTGGGCCGCGGCCGGCGACCAGCGCCGTGAAGACGGCTGCACCGAGACTGCCGCCCGACACGCCGCTGATGGCAAATAGGTGCCGCGCGAACTCCTGACGGTCTTGCTGGATCCTGGCCAGGACCGATGCGGTCCAATACGCCGCTCTGATCCCACCGCCTTCTGCGGCTACGATAAGGACCGGCACCGGACCTTGGTGGCCGGCGTATCGAGCTTCTTCGCCGCGTATTTTAAGCCATTGCTTGAAATGGTCTCGTACCAAAGGCCGGCCATCCGATGAAGCGGCCACGGGGGATTGTGCCAGTTGGCGCACGGGATGATTGTCATTCCCCAGGCTGATTATCCCCGCCCAAATCAAGAGCAGGGTCAAGACGGGGATTCGATACTGGCTGCCCACATAGACCAGGAACGTTCCGAGCGGAACCCATGAGGCAGCAGCCAGCAACAGGATGGTAGGGGCGCTGATCTTCGGAGCTAGCCATAAGTTCAACGGCCGGTACTGAAAGACGAGCAAGATCAGCAGCCACCCCAGCAGGGACCCGAGCAATAGCCGCCGGTGTGTAGGTGAGAGCCAGAACTGCTTGTGAGTGTAATAGAGAGCCTTGAGTCCTGGCTCAGGCAGGGCGAGCTCAAACCATTGGCGTCGCTTTAGGGCCCGGTAGAGACCAAGTGCGGTCACATTGAGGACCGCAAGGACCGCAATTGGCATCCAGTGTTGCAGGGGATGGGTGTACTGAGAGAAAGACACTATGACCGCGCCGTCCACTGCGACAAAAGCCGCAAATCCAAGTATCCCGGGCACGACACGATGCATTCGCCGGATTTGGGCGAGGCGATCGTCCGGTCCCTGTTGCGGGGGCCAATCCGGAAATTGAAACGACAGAATCACACGAGACCAATACCAGACCAGCCATATCCATAGGATGCCGGCCGCAACAAATCCCGCGTTCATCAAACCGATGATGTACCATGGTTGCTGCGGGTCCTGCAGGAGGAACAGAACCTCCCGCCCTTCATCGACGCAGATCAGACCAATCGCCACCACCACCACGGTCAAGATGCTGAAGCGGCACAACGTTAAAACTTTCCAGAGGTCGAGCCTGGGCCTCCAAAAGCGCCCAAGCCGGGTCAGCGCCCTAGTAACTGCATCTTTCATCCTGGAAAGCATTCCCATTTACTTCAGGCCTACCTGATGCCCCGACTGACTCGGAGCCTTATCGCCAGTAGCTCAGCGTGGCGAGGACCTGATAGCCGCCCACCTGAATCGTGGAATTGCCCGGCAAGGCGGCGGACGGATTCGTGTAGGTCCGCTGGCTGCGGACTGCGTACTCAACGACACCATCCAACGACAGGGCTTGGCTGAACCGATATTGCCCGCCGCCCACGACGTGGTGCTCGACGATGTTGGCGTTCACCGGACTCATGGTGGAGCCCGGAACCGGGTTGTTGCCGAAGTTATAGCCGCCCCGCAGGCTGAACTTCTCCGTCAGGTCATGGTTGATGCCCAACGCCGCCACGTACTGATCCCGCCACTTGTACTCGAGGTTGATGGAATCGGTCGGCATGGCTGCATTATCGCCGTTGTAGAGAGAGACCTGGACGTTGTTCAACGCCGCATTCCAGTTGATCCATTGGAATTTGCCGGCGATCAGCCAGTCCTTGCGGGGGCGCCAGGCCATCCCGACGGCGATGTCGTCGGGCCATTTCAAGCCGCTGGCCTTCGAGTCATAGGTGACCTTGCCAATGCCAGGCTGATTCCGGGTGATCTGTCCTTCGTCGATGGAGAGATTCGCTTTCATGGTGTAGGCAATCCCGAAAGTAAACTGCTCACTGGGACGGTACATCACTCCGAACTTCGGTACGAATGCGACGTCGAACGCGCACACACCGGGAGGATTCAGACCATTCGCACCATCGCATGAGCCGGTCGTTTCAAATCCGGTGAGGCTGTTCGGGAAAAATTTCAATGAGAGGTCCACGTAGGAGACCGCCAGAGCCGCTCCTATGGACAGCTTGTCGGTCACCTCATAGGCGATACTCGGCGTGAACTTGTAATGCCGCAGCTGGGTGGACATTTTGTCACGGGTGCCGAGGGTCGTCTGCAGCGCCCGGAAGTCCGCCACGTTCCCTCCGATCGTGAAGAACCCGACGCCAACGGTGAAGCGCGTATCCGGGAGATGCCTGATGTAGCCGAGGTTCGGGATCACCAGGGGGTTATTCTGACCCGGCACCCCCTGGTTCAGGACGTCCTTTTGCATCAACTCAGGTCGCAGCATGCCGACGGTAATCCCGGCATGCTGCCCCCGGATCTGCACCATGCCGGCCGGATTCGTGTTCATTGCCGAAAAGTCGGTCGCCAGGGCGGTATCGGCGCCGGCCAAGGCCGATGAGACGCCACCCGATCCGATGAGGTTCAAGCCGTTTGTGGCGTGCGCAACGGCTGGCCTGACGCCGCTGAGCAGTGCGAAGACGAGAAGGATCCTCATCAGCCTGTTCATGGCTAATGACCTCGATGCGGCCGCTCGTCCTTGAGCCTGGCCCGACGATTCATTCCAGTCGCGCATGAACCCTCCCGAAGTGACGAAGACTCACCTGACACGGCAGATGAGCAGATGAAGTGCAAATGGAGCGCATGCCGCCTGTGCCTCACCGGGAGGTCGGCTGGTCCCGACATCGCTCTTCTAACGAGGCGCTGGGGAGACTACGTATAAGGGAGGGCACGTACTTAACGATTTCCGGCTTTTTTGTCAATGGACATTTTTGAACACCGCGCACCGACTTGTGGACAAAACAGGAATACACGAGGAATTTAAATGAGATGCAAATTTGTCGGCCGGTGCCGCGTCAGCGTTGCATGGCCGCCGTCGGTCTGAAGAGCCTCAGGTAGCTGACCGGGCTTCGCAAGACTTCACGAAAGGTCTTCTCGCCCATCATCACATCGGTCACTCCTTCGCTGAGTCGCTGCCCCGAGTGTCGGAACAGCCATTTCCTGAGCGAGGGCGAGTCGTACAAGAGTCTCGCCAGGCCACGGCCGGCCCGGAGTTCGGGAAGAATCTCTCTTCCGAGTTCAGCGTGGTAGGCCTCCAGGGCAGCCGATTCGTCGAATCCGCTGCGAAGCAGCGCCTTGGCGGCGAGACGGCCGCTCTGGATCGCAAAGGAGATGCCCTCTGCCGTCACCGGGTCTGCGAGACCCGCCGCATCGCCGAGGAGCAAAGTCCTGCCCCTGGCGAAGACCGTTCGGGGTCGGATGGGAATCAGATAGCCGTGCCGTTCGATCGTCCGGACATCCCGAATCCCGATCCGTGTCAGGTATTCTGCGAACAACTGGTGGAGGTTGATCGGCCGCCGCCGCATGGTTCCCACCCCGATGGACAGATGGTCCCGCTTCGGAAACACCCAGGCATACCCGGCGGGCACGAAGCCGAAATCAAACCGGGCCGCGTCGCTGAAGCGTTCCAGATCGCGGGTGGAGACCGACACTTCGCACTCCAGTGCGGGGATCAATTGCCGGTCGTCCTGCCACCCCGACTTCCGGGCTAGCAGGCTGGTGGCCCCATCGGCGGCGAGGACGAAGCGCGTGCGCATCGGTCCCTTCGTTGTGTCCAGCGTGACGGCTCCGTCGCGGGCCGGCGCCACGCCCACGACCTCGCAGGCCTGATGCACCTCGGCGCCGGCTGTTTGCGCAGCGGAGACCAGCGCAAAGTCAAAGTCCGACCGCATGGTCATCGACACGATCGGATCCAGCCGGGCCGTGCGAAAACAGAGATTCGTGTCGAGGACGTGCAGTTCTGCACGATGGCACCGGCGCTCGATGGTGTGTCCGACATCCACCGCCAGGGCACGCAGGGCTCGCCCGACAATTCCCCCCCCGCAGGTCTTGTACCGGGGGAGGGCCATCTTTTCCAGCACGGCCACGCGGGCTCCCGCCCCGGCAAGGTCCAGGGTGGCCGAGCTGCCGGCCGGGCCGCTGCCGACGACGATGGCGTCATAGATCATGGCGTCCGGAGACCGGATGATTGGAGCAACGGGAACGAGGCTCTACCTAGGCCACCGGCGGGGTCTTGTCAAGCCATGCGCTCCAGCTCCTCGACCATTTCACGGATGGTGTCGAAGCCGGACTGCCAGAACGCCTCGGAGCGGATGTCGACGTGCAGGGGCCGGAGGAGAACCTCCGGGCTTTCGGACCCTCCGGCCGCCAGGAGGTCCAGGTACTGCGGGACGAAGCTCGCGCCTGCCTCTTTGTATTTCCGGTACAGCGCGAGCACGAGGAGGTTCCCGAAGCTGTAGGCATAGCAGTAAAAGGGACTGCTGAACAGGTGGGGGATCGTCAGCCATTCCCACTTGAACTCCTCCGGCACCACGACGGCCCGCCCGAATTGCTGACGGAGGTCCTTCAAATAGGTCTCGGCCAGGTCGTTCACCGTGGCCCCTCCGGCAAGCTGCTGATGCGCGGTCTGCTCGAATTGCACGAAATACGCCTGGCGCACGACGGTCGCATAGATGTCGTCCAACTGGGAGATCAACAGGCTCTGCTTGACGGCCTTGTCCTTCTCCTGCAGCAGCAACCGGTCCGACAGGATCCGCTCGCCGAAGACCGACGCGGTCTCCGCCAAGGGAAGCGTCGCATGGAAGGTGAAGATCGAGTGGTCTGCCGCCAGCATGCCATGGAGCGCGTGGCCCAGCTCATGCGCGAGCGTGGAGACATCGCGGGCCTCCCCCGTGTAGTTGAGCAGGACGTAGGGGGTCAGGCCGGGCGCGACGCTGTAGCAGTAGGCGCCGCTCATCTTGCCGGGATAGGTCCGGGCATCCAGATGCCGGTCTTCGAAGACACGACGGGCCAGATCGCCGAGCCGATCGGAAAACCCGTGATAGGAGTCCAGCACCAGCCGGACGGCGACCTCGTAGGGATACCGGGCGCGGCCGGCCCGATGCGGCGCATACAGATGGTAGCGCGTCAAGCGTTTGAGGCGGCAGATCCGGGCTTTGATGCGGAAGTAGCGCTGGAAAACTTCGACGTTCTTCCGGCAGGCCGTCAGCAACGCGTCCACCGCCTCATTCGGGACGTCGTTCCCGAGGTTGCGGACGGCGATCGGGGTCGGGTAGGTGCGCAGTCCGAGGTTCTCGTTTTTCCAGTCCTGCACCAGGGCCGAGTACATTTCCCCGATCACGTCATGGTTGGCCTCGAACACCCGGTAGAGCGCATGGTAGGCGCTCTCCCGGACCCGCGCGCTGGGATGGCGGACATACCCGGAAAGCTCTTCGCGGGTCAGTGAGCGGGTCGTTCCGTTGATCCGCAGGCGGAACGTGAAGCCGTTGGTGAGGACCTCATAGAGGGTGTCGATGGCGCTGCGGCCCGTGACGTTCTTGATGTTGATGACCTTTTCTTCGGGTTCGGTGAGGGTATGGGGCTTGAAGCGCCTGATCGTCTCCAGATGGTAGCGATAGTCCCCGGAGTGCTCCAGCAGCCGCGCCGCGTTGGCCTCGTCCAGTTTCTGCCACCACAGGTCGAAGAAGAGCATGCGGTTGTTGAGCGCGGTGAGCCGCTCCTCCACCTTCGACCGGAACGCGCGCGCGGCTTGGTCCTTCGTGTTCTGCGAAAACCAGAGGTAGGCATACCCGCCGACCTTGCTCGAGGACACGGCAATGTCCTCACTCATCCGGAGGGCGTCGAGGAAGCTCTGGGTCGAGAGCCCCGGTTGCAACTGCTCCCGAAGGGCCTCGAACTGACTGACGTGGTGCTCGAGGCTCCGGAACAGCTCTTCCGAGGCCGTGGGGTCCTTCAGCAAATCGCTGAGGTCCCAACGGTCTGGGAAGTCGCGCCGGGCTGAGCGTGTCCGGGACCGTGTCATCGGGTTCCGAATCGGGGACTCTGAATCCAGGCTCCATAATACCACTCAGAATCCGCGAGCCGCTCAAATAAAATGCCCATTATAACAATAGCTTAGGGGCTATCGTCGCGCCGAAGATCATGCAGAGCACTCTCATGTCCGCATTGGATATGCGAACCCCCGATGCTAAGATACAGGAGCTTGGCGAGCCCGAGGAGTCATGATTCGAACATGGGGTGTGTTGGTCCTGATCCTGGTCTTGCTCCATCCTGGCTTGACGGCCGCCGAGCCGCCCCTGCCCGGCGTCCCGCCGTCCGCCACCGATGTCCTGATCCGGGTCGTGGCCCATGGCGCCATGGTGATCGGGGATGACGTCGGCGGGGCCCGCATCACGATCACTGACGTCGCCACCGGCAAGGTGCTGGCGTCCGGGCTCCAACGGGGGGAAGCGGGCGACCAAAATCTGATCATGCGCACGCCCCGGATGCTCGGCGAGCCTCACTACTCCTCGAAGGCGTCCGGCTTCTTCCGGACCACCCTCTATCTCGATCGCCCGACGCTGGTGGAGATCAGCGCTCAGGGCCCGCTGGCCTATCCGGCGGCCATGCAACGCGCGAGCAAGACCGTGCTCCTGGTCCCCGGGCACGACCTCAGCCAGGACGGCATCGTCCTGGACCTCAACGGCTACATCGTCAAGATCGAGCATCCGTCCCCCGGCGAGCCCCTGATGGCCAAGGACGACGTCAAGCTCAGAGCCTCCATCCGGACCCTCTCGGGAAGCCTGGTCCGACCCCATGGGGACTGGGACTCCCGGCGCGTGCAGATCTACGGCGAGGTCCTGATCGGCGACCGTGTCGTCGAGCGCCTGCAACTGTTCAACGTGGGGTTGCAGAGCCAGTTCGAAGCGCCCTTTTTCGTCCCCGCCCTTCGCGACGCGCCGGACGGCATCGTGGTTCGGGTCGTCGCGGCCGATGGCGCCGGCGGTAATTTCGGGATGGATCAGGCGGCGTACCCGGTCTTGCCCGAGGCCCTCAAGGGCAAGAAGATGGGGCAGCGCTGATGGACCCCAAGCAGAAACAATTTTCGATCTGGTACGTCTTCATCGCGCTCTGGGGGCTGATGCTCTTTCAGATGTTCGTGGCCCCCTCGTTCCAACCCACCGAGCTCTCCTACAGCGAGTTCAGGGCGGCCGTGGCCGAGGGAAAGGTGGAGGAGGTGGCCATCTCCTCCACGATGATCCATGGCCGCATGAAGCCCGAGGAAGAGAAGAAGGAGGGCACAGCCTTCAATACCGTCCGTGTGGAGGACCCCGAGCTGCTCAAGCTGCTCGCTGCGCACCAGGTCAAGGTGACCGGCGTCATTCAGAGTACCTTTGTGCGGGACCTCCTCTCCTGGATCGTGCCGATCGCCCTGTTTTTCGCGGTCTGGTTGTTCCTGCTCAGGCGCATGGGGCAGCAAGGCGGGTTCATGACCGTCGGCCGGAGCAAGGCCAAGATCTACATGGAGAAGGAAGTGAGAGCCAGCTTCGATGACGTGGCCGGCGTCGAGGAGGCGAAGGACGAGCTGCGCGAAGTCATCGAGTTCCTGAAGACCCCGGGAAAATTCACCCGCCTCGGCGCCAAGATTCCGAAGGGCATCCTCCTGGTCGGGCCGCCGGGCACCGGCAAGACGCTCCTGGCGAAGGCCGTGGCGGGCGAGGCGGGCGTGCCCTTCTTTTCGATCAGCGGCTCGGAGTTCGTCGAGATGTTCGTCGGCGTGGGCGCGGCGCGGGTGCGCGACCTGTTCAATCAGGCGAAGGAGAAGGCGCCCTGCATCATCTTCATCGACGAGCTCGACGCCTTAGGGAAGGCCCGCGGCATGGGTCCGATCGCGCACGAAGAGCGGGAACAGACGCTCAACCAGTTGCTCGTGGAGATGGACGGGTTCGACCCGCGCGTGGGGGTGATCCTCATGGCCGCCACCAACCGGCCGGAGATCCTGGATCCGGCCTTGCTGCGTGCAGGGCGGTTCGACCGCCACATCCTCGTGGACCGGCCGGACAAAGTGGGGCGCCTGGCCATTCTCAAGGTCCATGCGCGCGGCATGCCGCTGGTCTCCGAGCGCGACCTGGAGGTGATCGCCGCGATGACCGCGGGGTTCGTCGGCGCCGACCTCGCGAACATCATCAATGAAGGGGCGCTGCTGGCGGCCCGACGGGGCAAGGACCTCATCGGGATGGCGGAGCTTCAGGAGGCCGTGGAGCGCGTCATCGCCGGGCTGGAGAAGAAGAATCGCGTGCTGACCAAGATGGAGAAGGAGCGCGTCGCGCACCATGAAGTCGGCCACGCGCTCATGGCGCTGTCCATCCCGGGCGGGGACGCCATTCAGAAGATTTCTGTCATCCCGCGGGGGATCGCGGCGCTCGGCTATACCCTGCAACTGCCCACGGAAGATCGCTTTCTCATGACCAAGTCGGAATTGGAGAACAAGATCGCCGTGCTGCTGGGCGGACGGGTCGCGGAGGAGCTCGTCTACCGCGAGGTCTCCACGGGGGCGCACGACGATCTCTCGAAGGCGACGGAGATCGCCAAGAGCATGGTCAAGGCGTACGGCATGAGCGAGAAGCTCGGGCAGATCAGTTTCGACGGCGACCGCCGGCTGTTTCTGCAAACCCCGCAGCCCCCCACGACGGGCGACTACAGCGAGGAGACCGCACGGGAGATCGACTGCGAGGTCCGCCGGATCATCGATCAGCAATACGCGCGGGTACGGGCGGTGCTCGGCGCTCAGCAAGAGGCCTTGCGCAAGGCCGCCGCAGTCGTGCTGGAGAAAGAGACCATCACCGGCGACGAGCTCAAGGCCATCGTTTCCGCGCCCCCGACACGGACCGCCCAGGCGTAAGTCGGTTGACTTCCCCCTTCGGGTGATTACCTGAGCCTCGGGCCCACCGGTAGGATCACGTCATGGACATAAACCGCATGACCGTCAAAATGCAGGAAGCCCTGCAGGCGGCGTCCTCCCACGCGATGCGACGCGGACACCAGGGCATCGACGTGGAGCACCTGCTGCTGGCGCTCCTGGAGCAGGACAACGGACTGACACGGCCGCTCCTGGAGCAGGCCGGGGTGTCTCCGGCCGCGGTGCAACATGCCGCAGAGCAGGCGCTCGTCAAGCTGCCCCAAGTCCAGGGTCCCGGGGCCGGCCCTGGTCAAATTCACATCACTCCCCGACTCTCGCAGATCCTGACCAAGGCCGAACGCGACATGCAGGGCCTGAAGGATGAGTACCTGAGCGTCGAGCACGTCGTCCTCGCGATGGTGGACGAGGGCGGAATCTTCCGCCGTCTCGGGGTGACCCGCGACAAGCTGCTCTCGGCGCTGCAGGCCGTCCGCGGCAATCAGCGCGTGACCAGTCAGGATCCCGAGGGGACCTATCAGGCCCTGGAGAAGTACGGCCGCGACCTGACCCGCTTGGCGGGGCAGGGGAAGCTGGACCCCGTCATCGGCCGGGACGAGGAGATCCGCCGGGTCATTCAGATCCTCTCCAGGCGGACCAAGAACAACCCGGTCCTGATCGGCGAGCCGGGCGTGGGGAAGACGGCCATCGTGGAGGGGCTGGCGCAGCGGATCGTGAAAGGCGACGTGCCGGAGGGGCTCAAGCACAAGCGGCTGATCACGCTCGACATGGGGGCCCTCGTGGCCGGCGCGAAATTCCGCGGCGAGTTCGAGGAGCGGCTCAAGGCGGTGTTGAAGGAGGTGCAGGCCGCTCAGGGCCAGTTGCTCCTGTTCATCGATGAGCTGCACACCGTCGTGGGGGCCGGGGCGGCGGAAGGCGCGGTGGATGCGGCCAATCTCTTGAAGCCGATGCTCGCCCGCGGCGAACTGCACCTGATCGGCGCGACGACGCTGGATGAATACCGCAAGCACATCGAGAAGGACGCCGCCCTGGAGCGGCGCTTCCAGCCCGTGATGGTGGATCAGCCCTCGGTCGAAGATACGGTCTCCATCCTGCGCGGCCTGAAGGAGCGGTATGAGCTGCACCACGGCGTGACGATCAAGGACGCCGCGCTGGTCGCCGCCGCGAAGCTCTCCAGCCGGTACATCACCGACCGGTTCCTGCCCGACAAAGCCATCGACCTGATCGACGAGGCGGGCGCCAGGCTGCGGACCGAGATCGACAGCATGCCCGCGGAGCTGGACGAGGTGTCACGGAAGGTCCTGCAGCTCGAGATCGAGCGGGAGGCCTTGCGGAAAGAGAGCGATCCGGCCAGCCGGGCCCGCCTCGAGAAACTGGAGAAGGAGCTCGCGGACAAGCGGCAGGAAGCCGAGGCGCTGAAAGCCCGCTGGGAGGCCGAGAAAGCGTCCGTGGGGAAACTGCAGAAGTTCCGCGAGCGCATCGAGGAGACGAAACAGGCGATCGAGCGGGCCGAGCGCGCCTACGATCTCAACCGGGTCGCGGAGCTCCGCTACGGCACGCTGCCGAAATTGGAAAAGGAGCTGGCGGCCGAGGAGCAGCAGCTCGGCAAACAGCAGGGGGACCACCGTCTCTTGAAGGAAGAAGTGGACGAGGAGGACATCGCCCGGGTCGTCGGCCGGTGGACGGGCATCCCGGTCAGCCGGCTGCTCGAAGGAGAGATGGAAAAGCTGCTGCGCCTGCCCGATCTCCTCCACCGGCGCGTCGTGGGCCAGGACGAAGCGGTCCAGGCGGTTGCCGACGCGGTCCTGCGCGCCCGCTCCGGCATCAAGGATCCCAACCGCCCGATCGGCTCGTTCCTGTTCCTCGGCCCGACCGGCGTCGGGAAGACGGAGCTGGCCCGGACGCTGGCCTTCTCGCTGTTCGACGACGAGGCGAACCTCATCCGGATCGACATGACGGAGTACATGGAGAAGCACACGGTCTCCCGGCTGATCGGCGCCCCGCCGGGGTACGTGGGCTACGAGGAAGGCGGCCAGTTGACGGAGGCCGTGCGCCGCCGGCCATTCTCGGTCATCCTGTTCGATGAGATCGAGAAGGCCCACCCGGACGTCTTCAACGTGCTCCTGCAAGTCCTCGATGATGGCCGGCTGACCGACGGGCAGGGACGCACGGTGGACTTCAAGAACACGGTCTTGATCATGACCTCGAACTTGGGCAGCCAGGAGATCATCGACGCCCAGCAGCGACGTTCGTCGTACGACGAGATGCGGACCCGGGTGCTGGCCGAGGTGCGGCGGCACTTCCGCCCGGAGTTCCTGAACCGGCTCGATGAAATCGTGGTGTTCCATTCGCTGAGCCCGGAGCACGTGGCCAAGATCGTGGACATCCAGCTCGACCGGTTCCGCCAACGCCTGGCGGAGCGGCGGATCACCCTGGAGTTCACGCCGGCCGCCCTCTCGGACCTCGCGGCGCGGGGACTCGACCCGCTGTACGGAGCCCGGCCCCTGAAGCGGCTGATCCAGCAGGAGATCGAGACCCCGATCGCTCGGCTGTTGATCAAGGGCGAGCTCAAGGATGGGGACACCGGCCTCGTCGACCTGAAGGCCGGCCAGCTCGCGGTCATTCCCGGCGTCACAGCCAAAGCCCGCTAGCCTTCGGCCGCCCTGCAAGAAATTACCTAATATTTTGACTTTCTACGGAAACTCCTCTAGCGTTTCCCCCAGCATTACACGTGGACCCGCTCCGAGGCCCCATGCAGACATCGCAAAAGACCGATGAGGTCGTGCTGCACGACCGCGCCGGCACGGCCGGCGACGGGCAGACCCTGAATGTCAGGGGCAGCAGCGTGGCGGTCCTGACCGTCACCGGAAACTTCTCCGCCACAATCGCGGTGGAGTCGAACAGCAACCGCCCAGACGAAGGGTGGGTCAGCATGCCTGCCATCAGCATGGACACCGGCAGGTCGGTCTCCACCCTGGGGACCGGCCGGTACCTGATCCTCTGCAAGGGGGTGCACCAGCTCCGAGCCAGGATCGTCCAGTGGGAGTCCGGAGAAGTGACGGTCGTGGGCCGGGCGGTCGATTCCGAGTCAGGGGCCGGCGCCACGGCGGCCCCCGAAACGCCCTCGCCGGTGCGGACCTCCTCCCCCACCGAGCTGCCGAACGCCGTGACCCAGATCGGCTATCCCGCCTACATGGTCAACCGCAACTGGGACATCGAATGGATCAACGACCGGGCGGAGGAGCTGATCTTCGGGCGCGCCATCCGGAAGATTCAGAACATCGAGGACCGCCACTTCTTCAAGTTGCTGTTCACGACACCCGTCCGTGAGATGGTCACGGACTTCGAAGCGTTCGTGAAGAGCCACCTGCCGCTGATCCAGGGGGACCTTCCCCTCCCCAGCCGCAACCCGATCCTGATGACCCTCAGAGGGGAGAGCCTCAATTGGCTCGAGCGGCTCTGGCCGCGGGAGACGCACAAGCTGCCGCCGGTCGATAGCCGCGAGGAGACCCTGCGGTTCCGCCAGGCCTCGGTGCAGGGCTATCACCGGGTGGCCGCGATCTTCCGGGAAGGCATCCTGATCATCTGGATTCCGGGCGTCATCAACCTGACGCCGATCGTGGACCTTCTCACGGGCCGCCAGCAGGTCATCGCCGACCTCCTGATTCACAAGCTGCCGACCCTGCAGTCCATGGCGGTGCTGGTGGCGGACCTCCAGAATTCCGTCAAGATCTGCGCCGACCTGCCGCCCGAGGAGTATTTCGAGCTGATCACCGACATCTGGACCCGGTTGGAGCATCCGTTCCGTCAGTTCGGCGGCAACGCCGGGAAGCACGTGGGCGACGGCGTGGTGCGCTACTTCCTCGCGAAGCGGGACGCGGCCGCGGTCCACACCCTGAACGCGCTGCTCTGCGCCGACGCGATCCGCCGCTGCATGACCGAGATCGACGCGGCCTGGAAGGGTAAAAAGAACTGGCAGAACCACCTCGTGCTCAACATGGGGCTCCACGACGGCCGCGAGTGGTTCGGGTACATTCCAAGCCTGCCGGCGCCGGAGTTCACCGCGCTCGGCGACACCGTCAACATCGCGGCCCGCCTGACCGGCGTGTCCCGCAACGGCGCCCTGTGGATCACCAAGCAGGCGCTCAGCTCGCTCCCCGTGGAAGTCATGGACCACATCATCTTCGGCATCCGGCGGGGCACCGGCGCGGACGAGCATTTCCTGCCCAAGACCTATTCCCGCGTCATCGACCTCCCGGACCACGACCGCATCCCGAAGGCCGCCGACATCGCCAACCTCGCCGTGACCGAGATCGTGCGGGTGAATGCCCAGGCCATCCAGGACTATCTCCTCGCCTCCTCCGCCGGCGGCAAAGACACGAAATAAATCCCCGGCTTCACGCGTTCGACTAGGTGGCTCACCGAGTTGACACGCCCGACTCAGCCCCTGTAAAAGAAACCTGACCTCAGGGATCACCCGGGCGGTCGATTCCTGCCGAAGACCAACCCGATGCGAGAGTGGCGGAACTGGCAGACGCGCGAGACTTAGGATCTCGTGGGCAACCGTGGGGGTTCAAGTCCCCCCTCTCGCACCACAAGCAACTCAGCCGTCAGCGTTCAGCCCTCAGCGACAGAGCAAGGACCGGCGACCTCATGGAATGGATTCGGGAAGGTCATGTTTGGGGGAGAAGCAGACCGCTGAAGGCTCACTGCTGGAAGCTCTTGGTATTATGAAGCTCGAAGTCACGGAACTGGGACCGGTCAAGCGCGCCCTGAAGATCGAGGTGCCGGAGGAAGACGTCCGGCGGGAGTTCGAGCGGGCGTATGCCGCGCTCAACCGCCAGGTCCAGGTCCCGGGGTTCCGGCCCGGCAAAGCGCCCCTGGCTCTGCTGGAGAAGCGCTACGCGAAAGCCGTGGAAGAGGACGTCATTCGCCGCCTGGTCCCCGATTATTATGACCGGGCGATCCGGCAGGCGGGACTCTCCCCCGTGGTCGTGGAAGTGCCGCCGTTGGAGCGGGTCAAGATCAGGAAGGATGCGCCGCTCTCGTTCACCGCGACGGTCGAGATCAAACCGAAGATCGAGCTGCGCGACTACCGTCCGCCCAATCCCATCTCGCTCAAACCCGACAAGCGCACCGTGACCGAGGAGCAGGTGGCCCAGGTCCTCGACCGGTTACGGGAGCAGCACGCTCCCCTGGGCGCGGCGCCGGCCGGGACCGTGCTGGCGGACGGCCTCTATGCGGTGCTGGATGTCGAAGGGTTCCTGGACCTGGCCCCGCTCGAGGGGACCAAAAAGGAAGGGCAGCTGCACAAGGTCGGCTCCAAGGTACCGATCCTCGGTATCGAGGTGGACGGGCACCTCGTCGGGAAAAAGGAAGGCGAGCTGGTGGAGATTCCCCAGCCCTACCCCGCCACGCATCCCGATCCACGGCTGGCAGGGAAGACCGTCACGTTTCGCGTGAAGGTCGCCGGGATCAAGCAGAAGCAGCTCCCGCCCCTGGACGACGAATTCGCGAAGGACTGCGGGCCGCACGCCTCCTTGGCTGAGCTGAAGGAGAAGATCCAGGCCGAGATGGAGCGGGCGCTGAAGCGGGACATCGAGGAAGGGTACAAGGATCAGGTGCTGAAGCGTCTGGCCGACACCCATCATTTCGACCTTCCCGAGACCCTGCTGGAGCGCGAATTGCTGGCGATGCTGCGTCAGTCGCTGGAGGCCCGACGCCGCCAGAACCCCGGCGCGGCGGCACTCGAGGACCCGGCCATGCGCCAGGAAGAGGTCAAGCGGATGAAGGAAGAGTACCTGCCGGAGGCCAAGCGGCGGGTCAAGATCGGCCTGATCCTGGAGGCCATCGCCGAGAAGGAAGGCCTGCACGTGGACGAGGAGGATGTCGCCGCCGAGATCGCCAAGCTCGCAGCGGCGCTCAGGATGGCTCCCGAGGAAGTCCGGCGGCTGGTGGATGCGAACGAAGACTCCCGCGACGAGCTCCGCGGACGCATCCTCGCCGACAAGGCGCTCGATTTTGTCTACCGTCACGCCGTGATCCAGGGCTGAACGACGCGGCGTACGTAGTGCTGCGCGGGGCTCCGGGCCGACGCGAAAAAGTTTGAGAACGGGGAAATTGTGGTAAGATAGCCTCCGCGACCTCACCGACGTAGAAAGGATCCCCCGACATGTTAGTGCCCATTGTCATCGAGCAGACCAACCGGGGAGAGCGCGCGTACGATATCTATTCCCGGCTGCTCAAAGACCGCATCGTCTTCCTCGGCGCTCCCATCGACGATGTCTTTGCCAATCTGATCATCGCCCAGCTCCTGTTCCTCGAGGCCGAGGACCCTGAGAAGGACATCAATCTCTACATCACCTCCCCGGGCGGGAGCGTGACGGCCGGCCTGGGGATTTATGACACCATGCAGTACGTCCGGCCCTCGATCACCACGATCTGCATCGGCCAGGCGGCGAGCATGGGGGCCCTGTTGCTGGCGGCCGGCACGAAGGGCAAGCGGTACGCGCTGCCGAACGCCCGCGTCCTCATCCACCAGCCCATGGGCGGCTTCCAGGGGCAGGCCACCGAAATCGACATTCACGCCCGGGAGATTCTGAAGGTTCGGGAGCGGCTGAACGAGATCCTGGCCAAGCATACGGGCCAGCCCCTCGACAAGATCTCCCAGGACACGGAGCGCGACTATTTCATGTCGGCGGAGGAAGCCAAGAAGTACGGTCTCGTCGACGAGGTGATCTCGCGCCCTCCCAAGGCCCTCAAAGAGCTCGGCAAGGACACGGCGAAGAACGACTCCAAATAGCTTCAGGAGGCGGCATGGCCAAACAAGACAAAGCGGACGGGCGCCTGAGATGCTCGTTCTGCGGGAAGAGCCGGGACGAAGTCCGCAAGCTGATAGCCGGTCCCACCGTGTACATCTGCGATGAATGCGTCAACCTGTGCAACGACATCATCGCCGAGGATTGGGAAGAGGCCAAGGAGGAGATCTCCTCCAAGCTCCGGAAGCCGGCCGAGATCAAGCACAACCTCGACCAATACGTCATCGGACAGGACCGCGCCAAGAAGATCCTCTCGGTCGCCGTCCACAACCACTACAAACGGATCTCCGCCAACGAGGTGGACGAGATCGAGCTGCAGAAGGGCAACATCCTCATGGTGGGGCCGACCGGGACCGGCAAGACGCTGCTGGCCCAGACCCTGGCCCGCTACCTGGACGTGCCCTTTACGCTGGCCGACGCCACCACGCTGACCGAGGCGGGCTACGTCGGCGAGGACGTCGAGAACATCATCCTGAAGCTCCTGCAGGCGGCCGACTATGATGTGGAGCGCGCCGAGCGCGGCATCGTCTACATCGATGAGATCGACAAGATCAGCCGGAAGAGCGACAGCCCCTCCATCACGCGCGACGTGTCCGGGGAAGGTGTCCAGCAGGCCCTGCTCAAGCTGATCGAAGGGACCGTCGCCAACGTGCCGCCTCAGGGGGGGCGCAAGCACCCTCACCAGGAGTTCATCCAGGTGGACACCAGCAACATCCTGTTCATCTGCGGCGGGGCCTTCGTGGGCCTGGAGTCCATCGTGGAGCAGCGCTTGAACCGGAAAACGATGGGATTCGGCGCCGACCTCCGGGACAGCAAGACTCCCCGCCTGGGCGATTTCCTCGAGAAGGTTCAGCCGGAGGACCTCCTGAAGTACGGGTTGATTCCGGAGTTCATCGGCCGTCTGCCGGTCGTCGCGACGCTTGAGGAATTGGACGAAAAGGCCCTGATCCGCATCCTCACCGAGCCGAGGAACGCCTTGATCAAGCAGTACGAGAAGCTGCTCTCGTTCGAGCGGGTGAAGCTGAAGTTCACGGAGAGCGCGCTGGTGGCGATCGCCCGGAAGGCGTTCAACCAGAAGACCGGCGCCCGGGGCCTGCGATCGATCCTGGAAGAAGTCATGCTGGAAGTGATGTACGATGTGCCGTCGCAGAAGCTGATCAAAGAAGTGATGATCACGGAGGACGTGATTCTCGGCAAGACTCCGCCCGTCCGTATCTTCGAGCCCAGTCCGCGGATCGCCGGCGAGGGCATGAAAACCGCCTGAGCAATCCCATAGGCTCGCGTGATGAGGGGCGCCATGGGGTACCCCTCTTGTTTCCAGCCTCAGAGTGGCCTATAGTGAGCTCCCGTTACGTAGTTCTTCCCAAGGGGCTCCGCCGGTGAAATTGCCCGTCAACCAAGGATCGCACGAGGGGAAATCGATCGACATCGGCCAGGAGGCCGAGACGATCACCATTCTGGGCGCTGACGGCAAGGAACTGGGCGCCTTGCCCTGGGAATCCGTGATCGACTACGTGCTGGCGGCCACGCACGACGCCCGCATGAAGAAGGCCCGGAAGGAGCCCCGAGCCCCGCTCTCCGTCAAGGTCTGGTACCGCACCCCCGACGGCAAGCACTTCGAAAGCCTCACAGAGGGCATCGGCGGCGGCGGGCTGTTCATCGAGAGCAGCACCCAATTTCCGCCCGGCACCGAGATCGAGGTGGAGTTTTCGCTGCCGGACAAGCCCACCGAGCGCTTGCGCGCGAAGGGCGAGGTGGTCTGGGTCCGGACGAAGCCGGAGCGCTACACCTTCTTTCCGGGCATGGGCGTGAAATTCACCGAGATCCCGGACTCCGCACGCGGCCGCGTCGTGGAGCTGGTGCAGACGCTGGAGCAATCCCGCCAAGTCCACTGACGGACGCCAGCGTCCTCCTAGAAAGCTAGGATTGCTCGGTGGGTTCTTTCAGTTGTTCCAACGCCCAGTGGGCCCAGCGTCGGACCGCGGCATTCCTGTCCGAAGCAGCCACCTTCCGGAGCACGGCGATCTCGTTCTGCCCGCCCAATTTCCCGAGCCGAAACGCGGCTTCAGCACGGACACCGGGATCAGGATCGCTGAGAAGGCGTTTCCCGATGGCAGGCACCGCCTCGACCGCGGCCGATTCGCCGAGCGCGGCGACGGCGCCCTGACGCACACGCGAGTCGGGATCATCCAGCGCCGCCATCAAGGCCGGCTTGGCCGACGCGGCCTCCAACCCGCCCAGCGCCTGCACGGCAGCCGCGCGCCGCGCGGCTGCCGGGTCGTGCAGCGCGTCCGTCAAGAGCTCGACCATCGCCTGGGTCCCTCCGATCTCGCCCAGGGCGCGGGCCGCGGCGGCCCGCACGGCCGCGGACGGATCATCCAGGGCCTGGATCAATGCGTGGCCGGCCGGGTCGAGCCCCTTCTCTCCGAGCTGCCCCAGAGCCCAGGCGCTGTATTCGCGGACGGCCGGATCGGAGTCCCTGAGGACCTCCACCAGGGCAGTCGCCGCTTCAGCCCGGCCGATCTTGCCCAGCGACAGCGCCGCGGTCCTGCGGACGTCCGGGCTGGCATCCTTCAGGAGGCGGAGGAGGTGCTCCGTGACGGCGGCCGGATCGCCGCTGTTGGAGGTTTGCACGCAGCCTGCGCCGGCACAGGCCAGGGTGATCAGGAGGAGGATGACGCGAAGGAATGAGGCAGACACCGGCGGCTGGCGGGGGGTCAGGTCTTAGGAGGCTCTTCCTGGACCTCGGGCATCTGCTTGGCCGACTCGATCGATTGCTCGATCTCCTTTTGCGCCGCTTCCATCTCTGCGCGGATCGTGCGCATCTCAGGGTCGATCGAGCCCCGGACGTCTTCGGCCGCCTTGCGGAACGTGCGCAAGGCGTCGCCGATCCCCTCCCCGAGTGATTGCATGTCCTGCGGCGAGAGGCCGCCCGGCTGCGGCTTGCCGGCATTGGCCTTGAGGGCGGCTTGCTGCGCCTGGACTCTGGCGACCGCATCCTTATTGACCACGGCAGACGGCCTGGCTGCAGGGGGCTTGGGACGGGCGGTCGGGGGAAGCGCGGGATAGGCGGCGCGGGGCGCCGGCGGCGGTTGAGCCATGCGCTCTTCCATGGAGACGGGCGACCCGGGTGCGGCGGCCGCCGGCTGAGCGGGTTGCGGCGTCGCCGGTCGCGGCGCCTGTCGGGGTCCCTGGGGACCGGCGCCGGCCGCCATCAGCGCGGCCGTGGTGCCCGGTGTCGCCTCCGGTCCAGGCCGATACGGTGCCGGCGCGGGTGGAGCCGCGGGGGTCCCGGCTGTTCCAGCCGCCGCTTGCGGAGGCACCACCTGCGCGTCTTCGATCGGCGCATTGGCCTGAGGCGCCTCTACCGGTGGCGCCTCGTGGACTTCCTTCTTGAAGCCCTTCAGCGCCTTGCCGATGCCCTCCCCGATTTGCGGCAGCCGACCGGCCCCGAAGATAATCAGCACGATCACCAGGATGATGATGAGTTCCGAAAATCCCAACGTGCCGAACATACGGCCATTCCTCGCGATATTTGCCTGCGAGCACTCTATCCGCAGCCCCTCAAGAGTGTCAAGCCGACGAACCGTGAGGCGTAAGGCGTGAAGCGTGAGGCGCCAACGACCGACAAGGCATACACTCCTGACCCCTTACACCTGACGCCTCACGCCTCACGAAGGAGTGGGACGATCTCGGTCTGGAAGGGCTGGCCGAACACGATCGCCTCATGATCAGAGATATAGACGTCCAGCTCGCTGCGGATGCCGAACCGGCCGGGCAGGTAAATCCCGGGCTCGATGGAAAAGCACGTGCGCGGGATGAGCCGCCGGTCGTCCCGGGTCTCCAGGCCGTCAATGTTGGCGCCGTTCCCATGCACCTCTTCCCCGATGAAGTGGCCGGTCCGATGCAGGAATTGCTGCTCGTAGCCGGCTTCCCGGATCACCCGCCGGCAGGCGTCGTCCACCTCCCAGCCGCGCGGGAACCGGCCGGCGCCGACCTGCTCCCGCACGAACGCGAGGGCGGTATCGCGCGCCGTCCGGACGATGCCGAAGATCTCTTGCTGGCGTAGCGGTGCGCGGCGCCCGCGAAAGCGCCGTGACTCTCCGAAGAAATGCCGCTATACTGCCGCCGGACGAGCCGTGAGCTACCAGACGTATAAGTTCTTCACCAGCCTCCTCATGCCGGAGGGCTGGATCACGGCGTTCCTGATCGCCTCGATCCTGCTCTCCTGGTCCGAGTCGCAGCGCAAGAAACGCTGGGCGACCCGGCTCTCATTCATCGCCCTGCTGCTGCTGTACGTCCTCAGCATCAGGCCGGTCAGCTACGCGATGCTCGCCTCCCTGGAGAAGCAGTACCGGCCGCCCCAGTTCCTCAACACCCAGCAATACGACGCCATCGTCGTCCTGGGGGGCGGCATCCGCCCGGAAGGCGGCACGCGCCCCGCCGCCGAGCTGGGGAACAACTCCCTGCGCCGGCTCGTGTGCGGGATCTCTTACTACCGGCAAGGCCTGGCTCCATACCTGGTGCTCTCCGGCGGGAACGGCAATCCCTACGGGCCGGCGCCGCTGGAGGCCGAGGAGATGCGGCGCGCGGCCGTGATCCTCGGCGTCCCGGAGTCCGCCCTGATTCTCGAGCCCACCTCCCGCACCACGAGCGAAAATGCCGTCAACACCAAGCTGCTGCTGGACGACCGCACGCGCATCCTCCTGGTGACCTCCGCGCTTGCGATGCCGCGCGCGCTCGGATCGTTCGCGCGCCAGGGCTTCACGGTGACCCCCGCCCCGTGCGATTACGCCGCCGGGGAGCTCGACCTTCACGCCGGGTCGTTCATCCCGGACGCGAGCGATCTCGCCGACTCGAAGGCGGCCATCCACGAATACCTCGGGCTGGCGTTCTATTCGCTCACCGGACGGATGTGACGTGAGCAAGCCGGGCCCTGTCGAGATGCGGGAGCTGAAGCAGGAGCTGGCCCGCGCCTTTGTGCGCACGGGATCGTTCAGGCACGATCCCGCCGGGTTCACGCTCGCCTCCGGGCTGGTCAGCCCGTTCTACGTGGACTGCCGCGTCCTGCTGGCCCACCCCGCGCCGCGTCATCTGGTCTCGCAGGCCGCCTTCGAGCAGGTGAAGGGGCTGGAGCTCGATGCGGTCGGCGGCCTGGAGATCGGGGCGATCGCCATCGCGACCGCCCTGTCGGCCTATGCGTACGACGCGACGCCGCCCCGGCAGTGGCGCACGTTCGTCGTCCGGAAGCAGGCCAAAGACCATGGGCTCGGGAAGCTGATCGAGGGCGCGTACCAGCGCGGCGACCGGGCGCTGGTCGTGGATGATGTGCTGACGACCGGCGGGTCGGTGCTCAAGGCGGTGCAGGCCGGCCGTGCCGCCGGCATGACGGTGACTCACGCGCTGGTCGTCGTGGACCGGCAGGAGCAGGATGCCAGGGCTCGGCTGGAGAAGGAAGGTCTGACCGTCCTCAGCCTGCTGACGATTGAAGACCTCCTCAAAGCGAGTGAAGGGTGAGGGGTAAAGGGTGAAGGGGTATCAGGGGATGAACTCGCCTTAGGTTTCCCCTCACTCCTCACCGTTCACTCCTCACTCGTTATCGGCAGCGAAACTGCATCCCCCAGCGCAGTTCCCGCACCGTTTCTTCCGCGCCGGGCACCGGGCTCACGGTGCGCGTCCGCCCCTTGGCGTCCCCTTCCTTGACGATGGAATACCGGCCGCCGCACCGCTTCTCGATCAACCGGATGGCTTCGGAGCGAAAGGGCGAGACCAGGTGACCGTTCTCGCTCCTGTACGGATAGGTCACGATCCCGCCTGAGTCTGTTGCCTGGATCAGCTTCACGCCCTCGCTGCACCCCGCCAGCAGGAGCAGGCAGGCCCCAAGAGCCCTTGACCATCGCCTCACGCCTGGTAGTATCATAACGACCGCATGCCTCACGTCGCCGATTGACGGCGGTCCTGAGTTCGTTCCCCGGCAGGATCGTGGAAGGAGTCAGACCATGAAGTACCGGCTTTCCGTCGTCGCATCAGTCGGGTTGACGGTGATGCTGGCGAGCGCCGTCTTCGCCTATCATTCCTACACGCTCTCGGTTCAGCAGCTCAAGGCCGGGCTGGAAAAAGCCTCGGGGCCGGCGGCCAAGGGATTTTTCCTCATCGATGTGCGCTCGCCTCAGGAACACCTCACCGGTGTCATCCCCGGCACCGACCTGAACATCGAGTATCGCCAGATCAAAGCCCGCCACCATGAGATCGGGGCGAAACCGGACGACCACATCGTCGTCTATTGCCAAGCGGGTCAGCGGAGCAGTGTCGCCGCCGAGACGCTGGCCGATCTGGGATACCGTCACGTCTACAATGTCCGCGGCAGCATGAATGCCTGGATGGACGCCGGCTACCCCGTGCAACCAGCGAAGCGCTGAGTTCTCAGTTTTCAGTCATCAGTTTCCGGAACTGACACCTGGTAACTGACGACTGCCTACTTTCGTTCCTTCCGTTCAAACACCCCGATGACCGCCGGCAGAGGGATGTGCGCCTGTCCGCTGCCGTCCACGATCGGTTGCCACTCCGCTCTCTCGCTGCTTCCCGCGCGCTGGAGCGCGCGATCCTGAACCAGCAGGTCTGACGACGCGCCGCCATCCATCGCCATCGCTAGGGCGATGCCGAACGGAGCCTCCCGGAGACAGACCGCCAAATCCCACAACGATGCGGGCTGGACGGTTTTTATGATGAGGATGTGCCCGTCCCGGTCCTCCCCAACGACGGTTTGGTGCGCCCGCTTGCCGCTGTTCCGGACCCGAGGCTGGCCGTTGCGGTCCAGCAGCATGATGGACTGGGCCACTTCCCGATAGGGGAACTGCTGGACGGGCGTGGGCTCGACGGCCAGATCCACGACGCGCGCCTTGCGCAACGCGGACGCTGCCGGCTCCGCGACGAACAGGCCGCGCCACGAGGCGTGCGGTTTGGCCGCGAGCCACCGGCCTTCCTTGCGCAGCAGCCCCAGGTAGGAATAATCGTCACGAAAGAGCCCGGCATTGAAGAGGATCACCGCTCCCGTCCGGCGCTGCCACTCCTCGATCGTGGGCGGCGCGGCCAGGCCTTCGTCCGCGAAATGATACGTCGAAAACCGGTATCGCTCGGGATCAATCTTCGTGAGCAGCAAGGCCGGAACCGCCTCCCCGCACCGGCCACCCGGATGCCACACGATGAGCTCCAGGCCGTCCTGAGGACCATCGGGCATCCCGGAGGCCATCTCCGGTGCCCCTGCGACCAGCCCGCACAATCCCAAAATAAACCCCGGCAGGGCGGCGGACCGTCTAGGCCTCCTCGCGGTCCGCTCACAGCAGGTCATGGAGTGCCTCGTCGAGCAGCGGATAGCGGAACCGGAAGCCCATGGCCTGCGCACGCTGCGGCAGGACGCGCTGCCCGGTCAGGAGCAGTTCGTCGGCCATTTGCCCCAGCGCGGCCTTGAGGGCCCAGGCAGGCACGCGCAGCACGGCGGGCCGCCGGAGCGCCCGGCCAAGGGCGCGGCTGAAGTCGGCATTCGTGACGGGATGCGGCGCGGCGGCATTGACGGGGCCGCGAATGTCCCGGGAGAGGAAGGCCAGCACCAGCTCGATCAGGTCCGTCCGATGAATCCAGGACATCCACTGAGTCCCACGGCCGATCGGCCCCCCCAACCCCAGCCGAAATGCCGGCAGCATCCTGGCCAGCGCCCCGCCTGGGCCCAGGACGATGCCGATTCTTGGAAGGACCACCCGGATTCCGAGCGGCTGGGCCGTCGAGGCGGCCGTCTCCCAGTCCCGGCACAATTCGGCCAGGAATCCCGTCCCTGATCCCGCTTCTTCCGTGAGGACTTCATCGTCGCGTGGGCCATAGTACCCGATGGCCGACGCGCTGACGAAGACGGCCGGCTTGTGTGTCGCCCGGGACATTGCCGAGACCAGCGCGGCGGTCGTCCCGATCCGGCTCTCCCGGATCGCCGCCTTGCGGGAAGCGGTCCACCGTCCGGCAGCCACGGGTTCGCCGGCCAGATTGATGACGGCATCGGCCTGCTCGAGCACCTCGAGCAGGCCGGGGGACGCTCCGGACGCGGATGTCCAGGCGAGCGCGGCAGCTGCGGCGGGGAGCGTCCTGCGAGCCCGGGCCGGATCGCGGGTCAAGACCGTGACGGCATGCCGGAGCTTGAGCAGCCGGTCGCAGAGTGCCTGCCCGATGAATCCGGTGCCGCCGGTGATGACAAGCTGCATGGTGCGTCGGAGTATAGAGAGGGTGTGCGGAGGCGTCAAATGACAGAGGGCGTGATGATTTGAAGAACTTTTCCGGGATGGCCTGAGCCGCCCTGCTCAGAGGCTCCGGCTCGCGTCGTGGCAGCGGATGTCGCTCCGGACGTGCTCGCCTAGCTGCTGTAGCTACCGGAAGAACGGCTGCGGCGCCCCCCATCCCCCACATCGGAATGCGGGGTGTGTTCCGATCCGGCCTCGGTTGCGGCGGAGCAACCGAGCCCGGTCGGGCCTCACTCGTTCTTCCGCTACGCACATCAGCACGGCTCCCCATCATGTCGCGTCACCGCTGCCACGATGCTCACGAAGTAAGCCGCGATTCGCGATGCGGCTCAGCCCATCCCTTGTTTTTGCGGGAAGGTTCTAAGTACGTTTCAGCCCGCTGGGGAAAAGGATTGCAAAGGTGGATATCGTCACGATAGATGGATTGAATGCAATCCTGGATGAAGAGCATTGGGAGAAACATATTGTTGCAGGGCATCCAGAATTGCGATCGTGGCGGGACCGGGTTATAGGAGCTCTTTCTCAGCCCGATGGTGTCTATCGGAGCAAACGGGACGACAAAACAAGGATTTACGTCAAAGTATATGCCCAGGTCGAGGTTTCTGGTATTCTTCAGGAGCGGATCGCTCTTATGGTGTCTGTCCGCGAAAGCAACGGGTTCGTGGTTACGGCACATCTAGCTGGCGCAATGCTTCGCGGATTAGGTGAACAAATATGGCCTTTGTGATTGAACAGCAGTTTGAGGACGCGCAGTACCACTACGATCAAAAAGGAGATGTCCTTTATATCTCCTTTGGCCCTCCTATGGCAGCTATCTCTCTTGCAATAGAAGATTGGTTCATTATCCGTGTAACACCAGGAACAGTGAGGATTTGCGGGATTACAATTATTGGCTTTAAAGAACTTTTTTCCAAGATTCGTCCGGATTTGATCAAGGGATTACCCGCCAGAGTCGAATTACTCAAAAAAGCGCATTTTTCAGCCCGTTACATTGATGAGACTGACACGTTAACCGTGAGATTTGAGGAAGATCAGCCAGCCTATTACGAAAGCTTGGGCGAAGACATTTACATTGAACGGGCCTTGATTGGTGGGAACATCATTGGATTTAAGTTAACTCACTATACCGACCGTGGCATAGCCTCCGTAGAAAAGTTGGTTGGAGCAATGCTTGACGCTCTCTTCGCGTCAGGTGACGCTCCTCCCGGCCCGGCTGACGCGCTGACCCGTGCTTTTCTTGAGCATCTCGATCTCCCGAAGCTCCTCGCCCTCGCAGTCTGATTCCAAGTTCGTCTCGCCTCCGTGATTCGCGATGCGGATCAGGCCACCCCGTTGTTAAGAGCTAACTTTGTAGATCGCTGGACGGTATTTGGGGCGGGGAATGGGTTTGCCCTCCGCGCGGGCCGCTTCAAGCCAGGCAGCTTTGGCGATTTCGGCCTGAGCCAGCGCCTCAGCGGGTGTCTTACCGAAGGCCGAACAGGATTCGAGATCCGGAATGTCAGCGATGTATCCGCCGTCGGCTTCACTGTAGAAGATGTTGATATGGTAGTCCTTCATGGTTGATCTCAGCACGGACCATCACCGCGCCGGACCCATTCCTTCAATCACATCAACGGCCAGCAGTGACAGATCGAGCCAATTTGAGGCCATATTGCTTAGCCAGCCGTTCCGCTTCCTGCCTGGAGATCGGGCGCAGCGGGTGTCCCTTTCGCTCTGTTTGCCGTTCGCGCCGCACCCGATGAATCCATTCCAGGGAAGGCGTCTCCCATTTTACTGCTTCTCCATCACGTTTCTTCATCGCTGACCTCCCAGGGCGACACAATATCAATAAGCGGAAGCCCTTCGCGAAGATTGACGCTGTTGATCCGTCGCTTGCGTTCGATATTGACCATATGACGGAAATTCCATGACACAACCACGTTGATGTCATTGAGTGTGGCGATCGCAATATGCCTTGCGTCATCCTCGTAATCGGGCGGAATCGCATTCGCCTCAAGATACGCTTGGGTAAGCGCCAGGCTCTCTGGAGATTCCTCCAATACCATCAGATTGCTCTTCTCAAGCTCCTGGGCGATCTTTTGCCTCACAGCCTCGTGGGCTCTCGATATCTCTTCCAAGACAAGCACCGAGATATACCCTTCCCAGAAACCACCCCTGAGACCATCAAGGACACGACGCGTAGCTTCCAACCGTTCTTCGGGGCCGGGATCGCACACGGCGCCGAGCACCGAGGTATCAAGGTAGAGCTTGATGCGCAACGTGGTAATCCCCTACGCACAACCGAGAGCAGGTCGCAGACTTGGCCTAGCTTACCACAAGCGTCTGACTGGCGGTAGAATGTCGCGTCCAATCGGGCGATCACAGTTCTCTTGGAGGGCTTTTCGAGGATTGCAGGAAGCGGCGCGGCAGATATCGGTCCGCAGCGGTCTGGGGATTACAGGGCGCGATGCCGGCGGCGAGGAGTCCGAGCGGATGGAGCAAGGGGGAGACTGAAGGAGTCGGATTTACCTTCTTCCCAAACGGCGGATGATGAGATGGCCTTGCCCATGGCTCTGTCCTGGCGGTGAGGCCTTCTCCGCAACAACCCGATAGACCTGATGGTCGTTAGGGATGATCGGCCGCAATGTGCGCTTGCGCTTCGGACCGCCTGCCCTGCCCTGAAGCGCATCAAGAACATCCTTCAAGCGGTTGTCCACGTCGTGCAGCCCCAGCGCAGAGCCTTTCATATACAGGCGGACCTCCACCTCCAACTTATCGGTCGGCTGGTAGATGACCAGCGACTGGCGTTGCACCGTTAAGATGGCCTTGTGGAGTTGCTGGCGCCAAGCATTTCTCGGCGTCCGATAGGGCGGGATGCGAATCGTCAGTTTCAATGGGCGTTTGGGCAAAGGTCAACCAACCCCTCTAATTTCAAACCTTATCGAGCTTGGTACGCGCAATTACCGACATACCGAAAAGACTCGCGACACGAAATCGCCATAGCCTTGAACGAGTGTTCCAGCACAGACGATAACGACTGCAACGCGGATTGCCGTGTGACCAGATTGGCTTCTCCAGAAAGGCATGTCGTCGGCACGCGAGGTCTTCAACACAAGCCACGATTCTAAGAGGATGCCTGCTGCGACAATCAAGGTGCCGGATCGTGTGACCCAGGACCATTCGCAGGTATACCAACCAAGCCACACGTTGACGCCCAAAATGGTTAGACAGATGGTTACAATGATCAGGTGCTTGAGCCAGTGGTTCTTCTCATCTGCGTGTTCCACGTTTTTGGCGTCACCTAACGATTGAGTGTGCTGGTCAGCATATCCCGTTGCCGAACATTGCAGGAGATGTGCAGATTCTATTTGTGAAGAATAACGGTGCCTGGCACCGTTTCTCCCCTACCTAGCAATCACGCTACAGGGAAGACGCCAGAGAATGTCTTCTTCCTCCCGATCGTAGGAACAACAGTGATTTCAAACTTCCCGGCATCTTTCGGTTTATCGCTTTCGCTAACTGGAAATATCACGTCAAGCTCCGTGCGCTCATGAGTGTCCAGACGTATGGTTCTTCCTGTGTTCGCATGAGGGTATGTTTTTATTTCGTCAATCGTGACAGAGAGCGTCTTGATAGAAACAACCCTTTCACTTTTGTTCGTTAAGGCTAGCCCTGCATGGTATCGTTCAGGCCAAGGTGTGAGAACAACGAAGGTATCGCCACCGCGTGATGATTCATACCGGAAATAGAGAACCTCAACGTCTAACGAGGGGATTACCCCCAGAAGAGCCGAGCCGCCAACTTGAGTAGAAGATCGAGAACGTCACCCATCATCCTTACTGACCTGTTACGTGGATTTCCCTTCAACTATCTGTATCTCCTCCTCCGTCAGGCCATAGAGGTCATAGACGAGGCGGTCAATCTCGCGGTCCGTGGCGTCGATCTGGCGCTGAAGGCAGATCTCGTCATTCACATCTTCAGGAATTCAGC
>CAYJUM010000010.1:0-48906 GCA_964373355.1 uncultured Nitrospirales bacterium
GGCAAATCGTCGCTGGCCTTCGACACCCTCTTTGCCGAAGGGCAGTGGCGGTACGTCGAGTCCCTGTCCACCTACGTGCGCATGCTCTTGAAGCGGCTGGACCGCCCCGATGTGGACCGGTTGGTCAACATCCGGCCGGCCATCGCGATCGAGCAAAAGAACCCCGTGCGGACGGCGCGCTCGACCGTCGGCACGGCCACCGAAATCGCCGACCTGCTGCGGTTGCTGTACGCGAAGGTCGGCCGGCCGCTCTGCCCGGACTGCCGGCTGGAGGCCCGCGCTTATGCGCCCACCGACGTGGCCGACGATCTCCTGGCGCGTTTTCCGGACGGGCGTGCGATGCTCCTGTTTTCCCCCGCAGACGTGGGCACGGCGGACCAGACCCTCGTCCGGTCGCTCCTCTCCCGCGGCTTCGTCCGGGTCAAGTCCGGCGACCGGCTTGTGGACCTTCACCACGGGGAGTCGCTGCCGGCCGCGGACCGTCTTTCCGTCTGGGTGGTCGTCGATCGCCTGATCCTCAGTTCCGAGAACCGTGGGAGGATGGTCGAAGCGGTGGAGACAGCGTACCGCGAGGGGGAGGGTCTCTGCCGCGCCGAGATCATCGGCCGGGGCGCCCGGACCTACAGGCCCCGTCTAACGTGTCCGGGCTGCGGGCGCGGCTTCGAGCCCTTGCGTCCGGTTCGGTTCTCCTTCAATCATCCGCTCGGCGCCTGTCCCGCATGCACCGGGTTCGGCAATATTCTGCGCTACGACGAGGACCTCGTGGTCCCGGACCGGAACCGGTCGCTGGCCGACGGAGCCATCGAGCCCTGGACCAAGCCCGGGACCGGCTGGTGGCAGCGCCAGATGCTCGTGGCGATGAAACGCCGGCGCATCAGTCTCACGACGCCCTACGGCGAGCTCACGGACAGCCACCGCACGCTGCTCTGGAAGGGCGACCAGGACTTCGACGGGATCGACGACTTTTTTCAATACCTCGAGCGCAAACGGTACAAGCTGCATGTCCGCGTCTTCCTGAGCCGGTACCGCAGCCCGTTCACCTGCCCCGCGTGCCAGGGCACCCGGTTGAGGCCGGAGGCGCGGCAGGTCCTGGTGGCCGGACGGGACATCCATCAGGTCTCGGAGTTGACGATCCGGGAAGCGGCCGCCTGGTTTCAGGCACTGCCCCTCTCGACCTACGAAACGACCGTCGCCGAGGACATCCTTCGCCGGCTCACCGCCAAGCTCGGCTTTCTCGAGCGGGTCGGCCTCGGGTACTTGACACTCACCCGGCAGACCAGGACTCTGTCGGGCGGCGAGGCCCAGCGCATCGCGCTCGCCAATCAGCTCAGCGCCAAGCTCGTCGGCACGCTCTACGTCCTGGACGAGCCCACCATCGGCCTGCATCCGCGGGACACCGCGACTCTGGCCGGCATCCTTCGGGAGCTGGCCGACGCCGGCAACACGGTCGTGGTCGTCGAGCACGACCGCCAGATGATCGAGGCCGCCGACCACATCATCGAGCTCGGGCCCTGGTCCGGCGAAAAGGGCGGCGAAGTCGTCTGCTCCGAGCCCTACGCCCGATTTGCCGCCGACAGCCGGTCGCTGACGTCCCGCTACCTCCGAGGCGATGAAGGCATTCCGGTACCCCGCAGCCGGCGCCGCGGCAACGGCCGGTCCCTGGTGATCGGCGGCGCCAGCGAGCACAACCTCAAACATCTCACCGTCCGTTTTCCCCTGCGCATGCTGATCTGCGTGACCGGCGTCTCCGGCTCGGGCAAGAGCACGCTGGTGGAGGACACATTGTACCGGGCGGTCGCGCGCGCCTTCCGGGTCGAGTCGCTGCCCATGGGAACGTTCCGGGCGATCAAAGGCCTCGAGCACCTGGGCGGCGTCCGGCTGATCGACCAGGAGCCGATCGGCCGCACGCCGCGCTCCAATCCGATCACCTACCTCAAGGGGTTCGACGAGATCCGGAAGATCTTCGCGGCGCTCCCAGCGGCCAAAGCGCGACGGCTGGCGGCCGGGGCCTTTTCCTTCAATACCCCCGGCGGCCGGTGCGAAGCGTGCCAGGGACATGGCTCCCAGCGACTGGACATGCACTTTTTCGAGGACCTGTACGCCGTGTGCGACGTGTGCAACGGACGGCGTTTTGGCCCGGCCGTGCTGGCCGTCCGGTTCCGGGGCAAGACCATTCACGACGTGCTGAACATGACCGTTAACGAGGCGCAGTCCTTCTTCTCGGAGCACGCGGCCCTCAGCCAGCGGTTCAGGCTCCTGGGCTCGATCGGCCTCGGCTACCTGCGCCTCGGCCAGCCCGCCAATACCCTCTCGGGCGGCGAAGCGCAGCGGCTCAAGATTGCCGCAGAGCTCCAAGGCCGCGCCCCGCAGAACATGCTGTACGTGCTGGATGAGCCGACGACGGGGCTTCACCCGGATGACGTCAAGAAGCTCCTGGGGGTGCTCTCACGGCTGGTGGACCACGGCAACACCGTCGTGGTGGTGGAGCACAACCTGGACGTCATCAAGACGGCCGACTGGATCATCGATCTGGGGCCGGAGGGCGGCGAGGCCGGTGGCCGGATCGTCGCAGAGGGACGGCCGGAAGAGATTGCCCGGCGGGACGAGTCCTATACCGGGCGCTTCCTCAAGGCAGTGCTGAACGATGAGTGATAAATGATGAACGGAGGAAGGACGAGGGAGCCGTTAATTGAGATGCGGATCGGGAGGCATTTCGGCGTACAGCTCGTAGCGCCCGCCGAGTGAACGTAAGATGTCCGTCCAGACCTGTGAGGGATCCTTCTCGAAGACCACGGAGGGATCGCCGGGCAGCGTGATCCAGGCGCCGGTCTCCATCTCCTGCTCGAGCTGTCCGGGCCCCCAGCCGGAGTATCCGATATAGGCGCGGAAAGCTTCCCGCTCCCGGGGCGTGACGAGGATCCGCTCCAAGGCCTGCATGTCTCCCCCCAAGTAGACCCCGTCAAACACGTGGTGCGTCTCGACCGCCTCCTGGGGCAGCCGGTAGAGGATCAGGACTTGATTGGGCTGCACCGGTCCGCCGGCAAACAGCACATGGCGCTGGCCTTCTAGCACGGGCACCTGGGGCAGCGCTTCGGAGAGCAGCACTTCGGTCGGCCGATTGACGACGACGCCGAGCGCGCCGTCGGGCCCGTGCTCGCACAGCAACACGACGGTCTGCCGGAAATTCGGGTCCCGCAGAGACGGGCTGGCGACCAGCAACATGCCTTTATCGAGCACCGACGCCATGGCTTATCCTATAACCGATCACGTAAAGGATCAAGCCGGCGGACGAGGAGGATGCGCGGGCGAAAGCTACAACTCGTAGAGATGGGTCGGGCGGTCGCGCAACAAGTCGTTGTAAGGATTCAGGGATTTCCTCCGCGCCGTCGCGGGATCGATGTCGAGGATCATCAATTCTTCCCGCTGGCCCGCGGCGCGATGAAGAATGACGCCGTCCGGGGAAACGATTTCGCTCTGGCCGATGTAGGTCAGGCGTTCCTTGCCGCCGCGCTGCTCCGAGCCGATACGATTGGCGGTGATGCTGAAGACATGGTTCTCGAGGCACCGCGTGATCATCGCGTCCGGGCAGTGCGGCAGGACCAGATTGGCGGGATGGCACAGGATATCGGCGCCCTTCAACGCCAGCGTCCGGGCCGCCTCGGGGTAAAACCAGTCGAAGCACACGAGCACGCCGATCCTGGCCGGTCCGATGTCCCAGACAGGGAACCCCTGGTCGCCCGGCGCGAAGTAGAGCGTTTCCTCGGCAAAGAGATGGGTCTTCCGATAGGTCCCCACATAGCCGTCGGGCCCGACCACCACCGCGGCGTTGTAGGACCGGCCGGCGGCCTTCTCGGCCAGCCCGGCGACGATGTGCAGGCGGCGGTCCCGGGCCAGTTCGATGAGCCGGGACGTCGTCGGACCGCCGGGCACCGGCTCGGCCAAGCTGTCCACTTCCTGCCTGGACACGAACTGGTAGCCCGTCGCAAACAACTCAGGGAGCACCAGCAGCTCGCATTCGACCCGGGAAAGTCCCGTGGTGACCGTATCGAGGTTGTGTTTCACCTCGCCAAATACGGGCTCGAACTGAAAGTACCCGACTCGCATGACGGATCGTGACGCGTGACGAGTGATGCGTGACGCGATAAAAAGACGGGGCAAGGAGCAGCAGGGCTCTTGTTCCGGCCCCTCGCCCCTCGCCCCTCGCCTCGTGCCTGGAGGCGTTATTTCACTTCGGACAGGTGCATGACCGCGCTTTCGGCGGCCTTGGTGGCGACGTCGGCGTGACCGGCCTTGCCGTGCTCCACGGCATCCTTGAGGCCTTTCACCCCCTCGTCGAGGTGCGGGCTCTTGATCTCCTTCTGGGCCATCTCCGCATGCTTCAGACCTTCGGAGGCGTGCTTCACCAGCACGTCCGCGTGTCCCTGCTTCCCATGCGCGACGGCTTCCTTGGCATGCTCGAGCGCCTCCGTCGCATGCTTGTTCCCGGCCGCGAGAGCCGGCGCGGTCGCCGTGACGGTCAAAAACGCCGCGATGACGCCGAAGACGATTGCGAGACTAACAGAAGTCCTCATCGATCTCCTCCTCTGCCTTAGGGTTTGAGCCTGTTCCGGAAACGACCGTACGGAAGAGCCGCACGTGTGGCAAGCCTAGCAGCCGCGTTTTTCCATTGTCAAGACGGCTTTCCCTCCTCCTGTCCGATGATCTTGTGGAGGAGCTTCGCGTCCTTTTCGACGGGCGCGGCGAAGTCCCGGCTCCATTCCCACCAGGAGCCAGGATAATTGCGGACTTTGGAGTAGCCGGCGAGCGTGAGCACGAAAAACAGCCAGGCCGAGCGCACCCCCCCCGTGCAGTAGCAGATGACCTCCTTGGTCTCGTCGAGGCCTTTTTCCTGCAGGGACTCCTTGATCGCGTTCAGGTCTTTGACCGTCGCATCCGGGTTCAGGAAGCCGTTCCAGGGCACGCTGACTGCCGATGGGATGTGACCCGGCCGCGGAATCCCCTGGACCTCCTTGCCGGCGTATTCTTCCAGGCTGCGCGCGTCGGCGATGATCGTGCCGGGGTGCGGCCGCCGGACGAGCTGCTTGAGCTCGTCCTTCATGACGATCAGGTCGGACACCGGCGCCGCACGGAAGGTCCCCGGCTTCGGCGTCACCGGGCCATGCTCATACCGGCGCTGCTCCGCGACCCACTTCACCCATCCCCCGTCCAGAATGCGCAGCTTCTGATGCCCCAGGTACTGCAGCATCCAGAACATCCGGCCTTCATCGCCCCAATTGTCGAACGGGTTGGAATAGATCACGACATCGCTGTCATTGGAGAGCCCCAGAGCCTGCAGCTGCCGTTCGAGCTGCGTGAGATCGGGGTTGAGCAGCCCTTTGGCGACCGCCCCGGGGTCGCTGAACTCGTGCCAGGTCGCATGGACGGCGCCCGGGATATGGCCGCCGAACAGATATGCCGCCTTGCCGCGCACATCGATGAGCACGAGCCCCGGCCGGCCCAGGCTCTGCGCGAGTGTCTCGGTGTCGATCAAAGAAGGATGCGTCATCGGCTACCCGTGATTGTAGCAGACCGCGGCCGAGCCCGAGGCCGGCCCCGCGAGGCCGGCTTCTGCGACGACGGTGCCATCGAGGGGCATGGTCCGCTCATAGATGAGAAACTCGTACGGCACCTCCGCCGTCAGGCCGTATTTCTTCCGCAACATGGCATGCTGGCCGTCCGTCAGAATGTGGTACCGCACCCGGGCCTTCACCGTGACGCCTGCCGGAGCGGCCGGGACCCGGTACGTGAAACGGTACTCGCGGCTGGCCAGCGGGAGGAGACGGTTGTCGTAGACCTCCAGAATGACCGGCTGCCAGAGGATCCATCGTCCCATGGTCTCGGTCTTCCGGTCGAGGACCCGCCCCTCACGGTCCTCCACGACGAACTCTACGGTGAAGTGACGGTCCGGATCGCCGGTGGGGAGCTTGTGCCCGGCACCGGCGTTGATCAGGGTCAAGGTCATGGTCACGCCCTGGCCGGGACGGGGCTGGGCCGGGTCCGTCTTGAGCTCCACGGCCACGGCGCGTTTGATCATCTCGGGATCGTGACCGCCGCGCCACAGATGCCGGCGCCCCTGCCGGATGGGCCCGGCACGGGCCACCGGTCGCTCGACCTCGGGCATGTGACAGCTCTGGCAGATCAGGCCTCTCTCCTGCATGAAAAATTTGCCTTCATACTCGGCGTATGTCCCGCAGGGCCCGACGTTGTAAAACTGGAACGGACCGGAGACCACATTGTGGCAACGATAGCAGACCTCGGTCGTGCGAAACGCCGGATCAAAGCGTGTCGGATGGGGCGCCGCGGAGTCGTCGAACGGCCCCAGGACGACGCCGTCCCGCACGTGGCAGGCCGCACAGGTGATGGCCTCCTTCTGGTAGTCCGGGTCGTAGCGCGGATTCGGCGTCAGCACGGCTTTCTCGACCCGATTGCGCGGGATGTCCGTCACGAGGTGCGGCTGCTGGTTCTCCAACGGGCTGTGGCAGTTCAAACAGACCCAGACATTCCCGTCCTTCTTCCAGTAGGCCTGGAACAACGGGTCCAGGTAGGCGCCAGCATGCATGCTGGTTTTCCATTCCTCGTAGATCTCCCGGTGGCAGGTCCCGCAGGATTCCGCCTTCAGGCTGTCGAGGCCGTCTGGTACCGCTTGGAATGGGATCGCCTGCGCGTAATCCGAACGCAGCCCGAAGATCACCGTCGGCCGCAACTCGCTGTAGAAGAGATAGACCAGCACCGCGCCGAGCGCGAGCAGGCCCAGGCCGGTCCGGATCGAGATGCGGCGGACACGCGCCATCAGCTCTCCAGCATCGAGACGAGGTGCCGCTCGACGGACCGCGACAGGGCCGCGAGATTGTACCCGCCCTCGAGACAGGACAGGACGCGCCCGGCCGCGTGGCGCCGGGCGATGCCGCACACCAGGGCCGTGAGGCGGCCGTAGCCGGCCTCGGTCAGGGCCATCCCGGCCAGCGGATCGTCACGGTGCGCATCGAAGCCCGCCGAGATCACGACGACGTCCGGCTTGAACTGATCTGCCGCCGGCACGAGCACACGCTCGAACACCCGGCAATACTCGTCATCGCCCTGCCCGGGCTCCATCGGAACATTGAGGGTCAACCCCTCGGCGGCGCCGGTGCCCCGCTCCGTCGCCCGCCCGGTCCCGGGATAGTAGGGACACTGATGGGTGCTGAAGAACAAGACCGAGGCATCGTCATAGAAGGCATGCTGCGTCCCGTTGCCGTGGTGCACGTCCCAATCGACGATCAACACGCGGCCCATCTTGTGCCGCTGCTGCAGATACCGGGCGGCGATGGCCACGTTATTGAACAGGCAGAAGCCCATCGCGCGGCCGGCTTCGGCATGATGGCCGGGCGGACGCACCGCGCAGAAGGCATGCTCGACCCCTCCGGCCATGATGGCATCGGCGGCAGCCAGCGCGCCACCCGCCGCCAGAAACGCCGCCCGGAGGGATCCTGGCGACAGCGAGGTATCGGGGTCGAGCGGAACCCGGCCGGTGTCGGGAGAGCGGGCCCTGAGTTGCTCGACATAGGCGGGCGTATGCACCGTGGTGATCCACTCTTCCGCCGCGAGCACCGGCTCGATGCGCACGAGCCGGGAGAGGAGTCCCGTGGTCTCCAGATGCGCCATGACGGCACGCAGCCGATCCGGCGATTCCGGATGCCCGGCGCCCATGTCGTGGCTCAGGTAGTCGGGATGATAGACGAACCCGGTGCGTCCCATGGTCTTCAATGTCCGACGAAGGCGGCATCGTAACACGGCGGAATTACGCTAGACAATGCGCGGCAGCCGGTGTAGAGTGGCGCGTCCCTTCCTTAGCTCGTTGAGATCGCGCCGGCGATTGAACGATCCATGCTCGCTACCCCATCATACAGGCCGGCGTCATCCCAGGCCGCACGAAGGTTGAAGCCCATCGATTTCTAGAATGGCGAACCCACGGATCGAACCGCTCAAGAAAGTCCTGGCGATGGACCCCAATGACGAGGTCGCCTGGTTCGGTCTGGGGAAGGCGTACATGGAGGACGGCAATTATAGCGAGGCGATCCCGGCGCTGGAGCGCTGCCTCGGCGTCAAGCCCGGCTATTCCGCCGCGTATTTTGCGCTCGCCCAGAGCCTGCAGAAGACCGGGGAGACGGAGCGGTGCCGCCAAGTCTGCGAGCAGGGCATTGCGGTCTCCACGAAAAACGGCGATGCGATGGTGACCAAGAACCTGGAGCAGCTCGAGCAATCCCTGCGATAAGCAGCCCCTCGGCAGACACGTCAGGGCGCCGTGCGCCCGCGCTTGACCGTCCACGCAACCTCTGCCACCCGCCGTCCCAACTCCCGCGCCGCACCCAGTTCCTGGTCGTCGATGCCGGGGCTGTTCCCCTCGGTGGTGGCCGAGGCCCCGAACGCTCCCCCGCCGCTCACGATGATCATCTGATTCCCCAGCATCGCGGCCAGGATCGAGAGCATGGTCAGCTCCTTGCCGCCGGCGACCTGCCCACCGGTCGCAAAGGCCGCCCCGACCTTGTCCCGCATCTTGAATTCCGGAAAGACCCCGAATTTGAGCTGCCAGTCGTCGAAGAAGGTCTTGACCTCGCCCGCCATGTTCGACCAGTAGACCGGGGAGCCGACGATCAGGGCGTCGGAGGAAAACAGGTCGTCGGCGGTCACCTGCCCGACCCGTTTCATCACGACGGTCGCCCCGGGGAGCCCCTTGGCCCCCTCGGCGACCCCCTGGGCGAGTTTTTCGGTGTTGCCGGTGACGGAATGATAGGCCACCAGAATCTTGACGCCGGGAGGATCGGCAGCCTGCGCGGCAGGCGCCGCGAGCCAAAGTCCGACGAGGATCATGCAGACGTGTCGCATAGGGCCTCCGAGGTCTGTCTTTTGAGTCCGGGACCTGTTTCGCGGCGGGATTGAACGGGACGCGGGGGCTGCGGGGGATCAGTGCCTGATCGTTTCCTCGTCCATGTGCTCCTCCACGGAGACCTCCGTCAAGGTGCCGCGGTAGTCGCACTTGTGGCAGCGGATGCGCCATTCTTCGATCCATTTCTCCTGGACGTAGGATTGGCGGCACGTCGGGCAGACGAAGACGCCTTTCTTGTAGAGGACCCGCCGTTTTTCCTTCATGGCGCGTTCGGGCTCCGGAGGAAATCGAGCAGAGAATGCCACACCCCGCTCCGCGAATGCAAGACGGTCATCCCTCGGGCCCCGGGTCGTCAGGGGCCGTGACGCGCCGCTTCGCTTCCTCGTCGAGCAAGAGCCGGCGCAGCACCTTGCCGACCAGCGTCTTGGGCAGCTCCGTCCGGAACTCGACGCGTTTCGGGACCTTGAACTTGGCGAGTTGCGACCGGCAATGATCGAGGAGATCGCCGGCGGAGGCCCGCTCCCCTTCCTTCAGCACGACATAGGCCTTGATGAGCTCGCCCCGCAGCCCCTGGGGCAGCCCGACCACGGCGGCCTCCTTGACCTTGGGATGGCGGAGCAGTACTTCCTCGACCTCCCGGGGATAGACATTCTCGCCGCCGGACTTGATCATGTCCTTCTTGCGATCTTCGATGTAGAAGAAGCCCGCCGCGTCCCGCCGCGCGACATCACCGGTGTACAGCCAGCCGTCCCGCAGGACCTGGGCGGTCTCCTGCTCCCGCTTCCAATAGCCGCGCATGATCTGAGGGCCCCGCACCGCCAGCTCCCCGACGGTGCCGATCGGTACTTCCCGGGTGCCGGTCTCCACATCCATGATCCGGGCGTCCGTGTCGGGCAGCGGCAAGCCGATGCTCTTCTTGGGACGCTCTGAGGCCGGGCGATGGATGGGATTCACGTGGGTCACCGGGCCGGCCTCGGTGAGCCCATACCCCTCCACGAGCAGCGCGCCGGTGAGAGACTCGAACTTCTCTTGGATGGAGGGATGCAGCGGCCCCGATCCGCTGATGCACAACCGGATGGACTTCAGGTCGTATCGCTCCAGCCCCTGGCAGTGATTGAGCGCCGAGTACATCCCGGGGATGCCCGGAAAGACCGTGACGCGCTCCCGGGTGATGGCCTCCAGCACTTCCGTCGTCTGAAAGCGCGGCAGCACGACCAGGGTGCCGGCCACGCTGATGGAGAGGTTTTGGCAGGCGCTCAGGCCGTAGACGTGAAAGAACGGCAGGACGCCGAGGAAGACCTCCTGCCCCTCCCGCAGCGTGGACATCCAGTGGCGGCACTGCCAGGTATTGACCACGAGATTCCGGTGGGTCAGCATCACGCCCTTGGGGAGCCCCGTGGTGCCGCCGGTGTACTGGAGCAGCGCGAGATCGTCCGGCGACACCCGCTCGCCGGCCGGCTGCCGGGAAAGAGAGATGAAGTCTCCGAAGCGCATCGCTCGGCCGTCATCGGACCGTTGCCCCTTCATCTCCGCCCGCTGTTTCAGGGGGTACAACAGGCGCTTGAGCCACGGCAGATAGTCTTGCACGCCGGTCACGACGACGTGCTTGAGGGAAGCCCGGCCCAGGAGCGGGAGGACCCGTGGCAGAAACCGGTCCAGCACCACGACGAGCTCGCAGCCGGAATCGCTGATCTGCTGCGCGATCTCCGCCTCGACGTAGAGGGGATTGATGGCGGTGACCACCGCCCCGGCCCTGAAGCTGCCGTAGGTCGCGATGATGGCCTGCGGCAGATTGGGAAGCATGACCCCCACGACCCGGCCGCGGCCGATCCCGAGCGCACGGAGCCCTCCCGCGAAACACTCCGCGAGGGTCTCCAGCTCGCGATAGCTGATCGCACGTCCATAAAACCGAATGGCCGGGCGCGCGGGATACCGGGATGCGGCACGGCTCAGGAGCTCCGACAGGTCGATGGCCGGATAGTCCAGGCTCGGCGGCACGCCCGCATCATACTGTTCGATCCAGGACCGGCTCATGGCACGAGTCTCACCGGCATTCGCGGTCTGCGAACCGCGCTAGTCCGGACTGGGCGTGTCTTGACGCTGACAGAGCACGTTTGTACAGTGGCCCCATGTCCATCGTCCGGCCAGGCCGTGGCTGGTCTTTGCCCGCCGTCGTCCTCGCGGCCCTCGTGCAGGTGGCCGCCGGTCCCGAGCGTGACGTGCTCGTGCCCGTGACCATGCCGGACGGCTCGACGATCATGGCCGAGCTGGCCGACACGACCGAGAAGCGAGCCCGCGGCCTGATGTTCCGCGACACGCTCCCGAGGGATCGCGGCATGCTCTTCACCTTCGCCGAGCCGGGCCATTGGACCTTCTGGATGAAGAACACCCGTCTCACCCTGGACATCATCTGGCTGGACCGTCAGAAGCAGGTCGTGCATGTGGAGCGCAACGTGCCCGGCTGCGGCCGCACCGACGAAGGCTGTCCCCAGTACCAGCCGAACGATGAAGCCCTCTACGCGCTGGAGATCGCGGGCGGGATGGCCGAGCAGCTCAAGCTCAGGAGAGGAATGAAGTTGCGTTTTCAGCTTCCGCGCCAGGCTCCGTGAGCTAGCGAACGTCCTGCCAGGCGCGGACGCGTCTGGCGGTGATCACGCCGTCGACACGCTCGACCGCCTTGAGCACCCGGTCCAGGTGCTCGGTGTCCGTCACCTCGACCACGAAGTCCAGCACTGCTTTCCGGTCCTCCCGCGTGCTGATCTCGGCCCGCGTGATGTTGGTGTGCTCTTCGGAGATGGCCGAGGAGACGTTGGCGAGAATCCCGGTGCGGTCGATCGTCAAGACCGAGACTTTCACCGGGTGGGTCTGGCCCCGTCCAGCCTCCCACTCCACATCCACCAGCCGTTCCTTGTCGTAGTCGAGCGCGGCCAGGTTCGGGCACCCCACCGCATGGATCGTCAGCCCGCGTCCCCGGGTGATGTAGCCGACGATGCGGTCCCCGTGGATGGGGTGGCAGCACTTCGAGAGCTGCATCAGCAGGTCGCGCGCTCCCCGCACCTTGACTCCCTTGTCGTCGCGGTCCTCGCGCGCGGGCGGTTCGGGCTTCTTGACGGCCGGGGGCTTTTCGACGGCAGGACGGCCGGCCTCGGCGGCTTTCGGCGCCGCGTGCTCCATGACCTGCATCGTGGACAATTTCCCGTAGCCGATGGCCGCCAGCATCCCGTCGACCGTGTCAAACCCGGCGGCGCGGGCCAGTTCGAGCAGGCGATCCGGCTTGAAGAGCTGCGCCACGTTCACGTCGTCCTGCCGGCGGGTCTCCCGCTCCAGCAGCCGGCGCCCGATCTCCACGCTACGTTTCTGCTCCTCGGTCTTCAGCCAGTGCTTGATCTTGGTCTTCGCCCGGGAGGTGCGGACGAACTTGAGCCAATCCTTGTGCGGCACCTGGCTGGGGGAGGTCAGAATCTCCACGGTATCCCCGCTGCGCAACTGGGATTTGAGCGGCACGATCTTGCCGTTGACCTTCGCTCCCACGCAGTGCTGGCCCACTTCGGTGTGGATCGCAAAGGCAAAGTCCACGGGGGTGGAGCCCAGCGGCAGCTCTTTGACCTGCCCTTTCGGCGTGAACACGTAGACGACGTCATGGAACAGGTCCAGCTTCACGCTGTCCATGAACTGGCGGTCGTCGGTCAGATCCTGGTGCCATTCCATGAATTGCCGCAGCCAGCCGAACGTCTTCCCTTCCTTCTCGTCGATCTGTCCGCCTTCCTTGTACTTCCAATGTGCGGCGATGCCGTATTCCGCCACCCGGTGCATCTCCTCGGTGCGGATCTGGAATTCGACGTGCTGGCCGTACGGGCCGACGACGGTGGTATGGAGCGACTGGTACAGGTTGGATTTGGGGGTCGCGATGTAATCCTTGAACCGGCCGGGGACGGGCGGCCAGAGCGAATGAATCAACCCCAGGGCCGCATAACAGTTCATCTTGGTGTCGGTGATGATGCGGATGGCCGTGAGGTCGTACACCTCTTCGAAGCTGATCGCCTGGCGCTCCATCTTTTGATAGATGCCGAAGAGATGCTTCGGCCGCCCGTCTACATGCCCGGTGAGCCCGGTCTCCGCCAGTGCGGCCTTGACCACCCGGATCACCTCGTCGATGTACTCACGGCGCTCCTCGTCCCGTTTCGCGACGCGTTGCTGGAGGAGGGTGTAGACATCGGGCTTCAGGTACTTCAGGCACAGGTCCTCGAGCTCGTTCTTCATCCAGCCGATCCCCAGGCGGTTGGCAAGGGGGGCGTAGATTTCGAGCGTTTCCTGCGCGATTTGCTGCTGTTTGGCCTCGTGGAGATGCTCGAGGGTGCGCATGTTATGGAGACGGTCGGCCAGCTTGATCAAGACCACCCGGATGTCGTCCGCCATCGACAGGAGCATCTTGCGGAAGTTTTCGGCCTGCTTCTCCTCATAGGTCTTGAACTGGATCCGGCCGATCTTGGTGACACCGTCCACGAGGCGCGCGATATCCTTCCCGAATTCCCGCTCCAGCTCTTGATGCGTGGCGACCGTGTCTTCCACGGTGTCGTGGAGGAGCCCCGCGACGATCGCCGGCACGTCCAGGCGCAGGGAGGTGAGGACGCCGGCGACGGCCAGGGGGTGGCGCAGATAGGGTTCGCCGGAGCGGCGGGTCTGGCCCTCGTGCGCTCTGGCCGAGAACGCATAGGCCCGCCGCACCAGGTCCACCTCGGCGTGCGGGCTGTAGCTTTGCAGCCGTTTGATCAGATGATCGATGTCGGTGATCGTCTCAGACGGCATGGCGATCGATCTCCGGGTGGACGCAGCTCCGCCAGGACGCGGGGGTGGCCGGAACCGGCGGCGCGCACGTCAGGGGCGCAGGAGCTGGCTGGAGCGAGAAGAAGGCTGCAGGGATATGGCGGAGTGCACCCGCGTCATCGGGGAACCCGCCGCGGCACGGGAGCGCGGGCTGTATCGGAGACAGGATGGCGGGCGTGTTCATGACTGTCATGCCGTGTGCCGTCCACAAGTGCGTGGCGCTGGACACTGTCTGAAACCTCCGGGGCGACAGACTGGCAGCTTCCCGGTTGGTGTGTCACAATCCCGATCACTTCTGAGTCCCGGAAGAAGGTCTGTCCCGGTCCAGACCTATTCTCCGCCCTTCTGCACGTAGTTCTTGACGAACTCTTCGGCGTTTTCTTCCAGCACGTCGTCGATCTCGTCCACCAGTTTGTCGATGTCTTCTTTGAGTTTCTTGCCGGTCTCGACGATCTTGGGGTTCGGCTTGGCCTCATCCCGCGGCTGCGGCGTTTTTCTGGTCTCCGGTCGTCGTTCCTGTTTTTCCATCGGAGCACCTCACAGGCACGTCAATTGATCCGAACGCTTGGGCCCGTCCTGGTAAGCAAAAGATACCCTACCATGTCCGGACCGTCAAGCGGCAGGCCTACGGCCCCGCCTTTCAGGGAACCAGGAGGGATACGATCAGCAGAGCCACGATGTTGATCACTTTAATCATGGGGTTGATCGCCGGGCCCGCCGTATCCTTGTAGGGATCGCCCACCGTGTCACCCGTCACGGCCGCTTTGTGGGTTTCGGTGCCCTTCATCCCCTGCTCCTCGATGTATTTCTTGGCGTTGTCCCAGGCGCCTCCACCGCTGGTCATGGAGATGGCCACGAAGAGGCCCGTGACGATGCTGCCCACCAGGACTCCGCCGAGCGCCTGCGGTCCCAGAATGGCTCCCACCAGAATGGGCGACAGCACCGGGATCAACCCGGGGATCATCATCTTCTTGATCGCGGCCTGCGTGACGATGTCCACGCAGGTCCCGTACTCCGGCTTGGCGGTGCCTTCCATGATGCCCTTGATCGTGCGGAATTGCCGCCGCACCTCCTCGACCACCAGCCCGCCGGCTTGGCCGACCGCCTTCATGCAGAGGGAGCCGAAGAGGAACGGCAGCATGCCGCCCAGGAACAACCCGACGAGCACGGACGGATTGGCCAACTCGAACCCGGTGACGTGGGTTCCGCCCGCCACCGCCCGGGCGTATTCGGCAAACAACACCACCGCTGCGAGCCCCGCAGACCCGATGGCATAGCCTTTCGTGACCGCTTTCGTGGTGTTCCCCACCGCATCGAGCGGGTCGGTGATGTTGCGGACCTCCCGGCCGAGGTGCGCCATCTCGGCGATCCCGCCCGCGTTGTCGGTGATGGGGCCGAACGCATCGATGGCCACGACGATGCCGGCCATCGACAGCATCGAGACGGCCGCCACCGCGACGCCGTACAGGCCTCCGCCCCCGTCCCCGCCGCACAGCCAGAAGCTGCCCAGGATGGCGCCAGCGATCACCACCACGGGCAGAGCGGTGCTCTGCATGCCGACGGCCAGCCCGGCGATGATGTTCGTGGCGTGGCCCGTCTCGCTGGCTTTGGCGATTTCGCGGACCGGCGAGTAGCTCTTCGACGTGTAGTAGTCCGTGATGAAGACCATGGCCAGGGTCACCCCGAGCCCGATCAGCGCCGCCATGTAGTAGTGGAGCCCGCTCGTGCCCCCGATGCCTTCCATCATCCGGACCGTCACCGGATAGAAGACGACCGCCGCGATCCCGCCGGCCACGAAGAGGCCTTTGTACAGCGCCTTCATGATCCCGCCGTCCGGGCCGACCTTCACGAAGAAGATGCCGATGATCGTCGCCAGGATCGTGAGGCCGCCGAGGGCCAGCGGGTAGAGGATCGGCTCCTCGCGTCCCTGAAACATCGTGTACGCGAGGACCATCGCCGCCACCGTCGTCACCGCATAGGTCTCGAACAGGTCGGCGGCCATCCCAGCGCAGTCCCCGACATTGTCGCCGACATTGTCGGCAATCACGGCCGGGTTCCGTGGATCGTCCTCGGGAATGCCGGCTTCCACCTTCCCGACCAGATCCGCGCCCACATCGGCCGCTTTCGTGTAGATCCCGCCGCCGACCCGGGCGAACACCGAGATCAAGCTGCCCCCGAACCCCAGGCTCAGCAGGGCATGGATGGCCTTCCCCTGCCCGACCAGCACCGAGGTCACCGCATAAAAACCCGTCAAGGCTAGCAACCCGAGGCCGATCAAGAGCAACCCCGTGACGGCGCCCCCGCGGAAGGCGGCCGTGAGGGCGGCGTTGAGTCCGCGATGCGCGGCCTGCGCCGTGCGGACATTCGCGCGGACCGCGATGTACATGCCCACATAGCCCGCAGTGGCGGAGGCGACGGCGCCCACGAGAAACCCCACCGCGGTCACCAGCCCGAAGTACTCGGACCATGCGCCGGCCGCCCACAGGATCAGGAACAAACCCGCCGCAACCGCTGCGACGGTACGATACTGCCGGTTGAGGTACGCCGAGGCGCCCTCCTGAATCGCCTGGGCGATCTGCTGCATCTCCTTGCTGCCGGGGTCCAGCTTGAACACCCACACGGCGAGATAGAGACCATAGGCGATCCCCGCGAGGGCCGACGCCAGCGCAAACACGATCACGGTCGATGTCATGTCCACAGAAGCGACCTCCCGTTCAATAAACCCGGTAAAAGTCCGCACATTGTAGCCACCCGCTCATGAATGATCAAGGCGAAACCAGATGACGCCGGCCTGCGATGCGCGGGTTTGCGGGACTGGAAAGGAATCTGCTATAGTGCCCCGCGCACACACGGAAGGAGCCGGGCACGATGGGACCGGACTACATCGTCGTCGAGGGGAAAACCTTCAAGAAGGAAGCGCTGACGCTGGACAACCACGTCTACAAGAACTGCGAGCTGCAGGAGTGCCGGATCTTTTACAGCGGCGGGCCCTTCGAGCTCATCGATACGCACATCACCGACTCCGAGCTGATCCTCAACCAGCCGGCCAGGCAGATCTACGCCGCCATTCAGATCTTCAAGATGAAGTCGCCGGGGTCCAAGATCCTCGCCGACTGACCCGCGGCACCTTCCTCGTCAGGACAACGGAATATTCACCTTCTTGCTGACGATCGGGATGGGCTGAAAGACGGGGTCCTGCGCTCCTTTTGACGATTCCGCTTCGATCCGCTGCAGAAGCGTGGGCGGGCCGTAGATGGGGGCGTAACTGAGCGTGGCTTCCACGTCGAACGAGCGGGTGTCCTTGGGCGTGGGGAACGTGAAGGTCTCCACCCTGGTCTCTTCGGGCTTCAGCACGGTGTCCTCGAGGACCTTGACGGCCTCGAAATCAAACACCGTCTTCTCCCCCTTGGCATCGGCATACACGCGTCCATAGTTCCGCTGCTCCCCGTAGACCTTTTTGAGATTCTTCCCCTTGATCGCCAGATCGAGGACCACCCGAACCCACGCGGGATGGGTGGTGGGAAGGTTGTGTGGGACCAAGCTCTGGACCGTCACCGTGGTCTTGGTCTGCTCGCCCTTGACCTCGGTCTTGATCTCCAGCTTGGCGGCCTCCTGCCGGAGTTTGCCCAGCCGGCCGGGGAAGGTGTGATTGGCAACCTTGCGCTTGCTCTCGCCGTTCGCGGATTCCCCGACCTGCTCGGGCATGTGACAGGTCTGGCACTCCTTGCCGGATTTTGCGGCGTCGCTGCTCTCCCACGCTCCGAGCAGCTCGTTCGATTTTCCCAGATTGGCCGCAGCGGGCACCGACAGGTGACAGTTCATGCACAGCAGCGACTTCCGGAACAGGTCCAGCTCCATGGAGTCGTGCGCCAGGTTCGGCACGAAGTCCTTGTAGGGGCCGAACAGGGTCTTGCCGAGCTCATATTTCGGGACGGGCGGATGCGCGGACCGGTCCACGTGCTTGATCAGATGGCATTGGGAGCAGGCGACGCCGTCGATGGCCGGGTCTCCGGATTGGACCTGACTGACGAACACCGGAACCTGGTCCGCATATTCGTTGATGTGCGGCGCGTGGCATTTGAAGCACACGGTCTTGTCCTTGCCCCCGGAGGACGACAGGTAGGCATCGAGCGCCGTCCTGAACGCCGGCGAATGGATCGACTTGGACAGCGGGGAGGCTTCCCACTCCTCATAGACCCGCTCGTGGCAGCGTTTGCACTTGTTGGAGTGCGGAAACGTCTTGTCGAGCGGCGCCTTGGCTTTCGCCTGCTGCGCGTGGGTGACATAGACGGCGCTCCCCACCCCGAGCAGCACCACGGCACAGAAGGCGGCCGCGAGCTTAGAGCGATTTCGAGCGGAATGTAAGCAGGCGAGGTAGCGCATAGTCACCGATGATGTCCGCGGCGGCTTGCCGCTCTTTCTCGGGCAGCGTGGCCAGATACTTCTCCTTGAGCGCCGGCGCCGGTTCCGGGATGAGTGCATAGCTCAGGAGCGCCTCGACGGTCGCCGCCGAGGCGGCCGATTTGATCGTGAAGGAGAACGGCGCGCGCCGGGTGGTCCCGCCCTTCACGAGCGGCTCCGGAATGGGTCCGCGCAGGATCTGGTCGAACGGCAGGCCGAATCGCTTGACCTCACTGGCCAACACCTCGCCCTGCGCGTTCTTCACCGTAATGGTCAGGAGAAACTGCTTCAGGACCGGATCGCCGTCCGGGAAACTGTGCGGGAGGCTGCCGTTGCGCACGATCGCGGTGCCTTCCACCGCTGCATCGGTCTTTTTGACCTCCACATCGACACGGGGCATCCATTCCGCCTGGAGGTTGCGGTTCTTGAGGATGACGCCCGGGATGACGACCCCCCGGAACCAATGCCGCCCGATCGCACGGGTGAGCGCGCCTCGCTTGGACGTCGAGCTGCCGGTGGACGGCTCCATGTGGCAGTCCTGGCAGACGGTTCCCTGCAGAATCTCGCCGGGCAGGTCCCGCCTCGTCACGTCTTTCACCTTGTCAAAGTGGCAGGACGCGCAATAGTTGGCGCCGGTATAGACCTCCGACTGCGCGGCCGGATGGACCAGGTTTTCCTCGGGGTCCGCGTACGGGCCATACATGGTCTTGCCGGGCTGAAGCTTGAAGGTCGGCGGGGCGCCGGGGGTTGCGGACACGGTTTGAATCAGGTGGCATGAGGCGCAGCCGATCCCCTCGACCTCCGCCTTTCCGGCGAGAATCTGGCCGGTGATCTTGGCCACGTGTTGCGGGAACACCGTGACGGCGGGAGCATGACAGGACAGGCACTGGGTCTGCTGCTGGATCGTGGGCTTGGTCTGGAGCCACAGGCCGAGCACCGTTCGGAACACCGGCGACTCGAAGGAAGAGCCGTGGAGGAGCGCCGCGTCGACCCGGCCGAAGGTCTTCAGGTCGGGGGTCTGCTCGCGTATCCCCTTCCATTCTTCGTAGTGCCGGTCATGGCATTGCTTGCAGTCCTCGGACCGGATGAACACCTGTTCGATCTCGGCCACCCAGTCGGTCGACGGCTGGCCCTCGGCCTTCTGCGCCACCGCACGCCCGTGGGAGAACGCGTTGAGGAGGACCAGGAACAGAATGACAGCGCCCCCGGTCAGCCGCAGGATCCTGCCCGTCCCTTGCCTGCCGTCCACGATAGGGATCAGTCCTTCACGATGCGCACGAAATGAAAATTGACGAGTCCCCCCACTCCCTGGAATTCCGGATCAGCCGGCTCGTACGTGCCGACCGTGAAGTTTTCGGTCGCCATGGCCTTCTTCAGGGCTCGTCCGAAATCGAGCATGTTTCTGACTTCCACCTTGTCGATCTCCTTGATCACCGCCCGCACTTTGATGCCGGCCAGCTCCGCCGGGGTGCCGCCGATCACCTCGAACACGACCACGCCTTCGGGCTTGACCATCTTGAGCTCTTTCTGAATTTCCTCATCCACCGGCCCCACCACGATGCCGAACTGCTCGCCCAGCCGGATCGCCTCGGCCTCGGTCATGTTGTTGTCGGCCTTCGGGAACGCCGGGCCCGCGAGGAGGACCGCCACACACCCCGCCAGCAGGGACATGAAAAAAGCCCTGCCTCGTGGGAGGGCTTCCATGGACCCCGGCGTCCTACGAGCGATCACAGCGTGGTCACTGGATCGATCAAAAGCTGAAACCACGGCGCCACCGCCTTCTGGCCATTCCGCTCCTTGTTCTCGCCGTTCCAGACCGCAAAGGCAATGGCCTGGGTGCGGCCCGGCTCGAGTCTGGCCTCATTCTCAGGATCGGTGCTGGCCAGCGGCCGCCTCATGACCACGCGCCAGTACCCGTCCTTCCACGTCGCCTTCCCCTGGATGCGGCCCTGCCCTTGCTTGCTGGTGAGCGTGCTGAACCCGCCGCCCACCAGATCTTCGACCGACGAGGCCCGCCTGGGAATGACCTCGAACCGCCTCACTTCGCCGCCCTCGCTGCGGCGGTCTCCCGCTTTGGCGGCGCGGCGGTCGATGTCGCTCTGCCAGTCGGCCTTCCAATGCCAGATGTTGATGTAGTGGTCGAGCTGTCCCATGCAGAAGAAGGCCGGCGCGTCCCCCAGCGGCAGGCCGACGGCCAGACCGTCCCGGAAGGTGCCGGGCGAGAGCCGGTCATTCTTCGTGTTGTCCTGCCACTCGAGGAGAAACGCGATCTCTGTTCCGTTGTGGGCGGCCCGGACGGTCAAGGCGCGCGCGCTGGGCTCCGGCCAGACCGGTCGGGTGATGACCTGGCCGCTGAGCGGAAGGACCATGGGCGGGACTTTCTCCCAGGCGGCATCCTCGGGCGCGGCGGGAATGTCGCCGGAGATCAGATGCGCACGGATGATCATGCCTTCGGAGCTGACGACCGGGATGCCGAGCCAGCCGAGGACCCACGCGCCGGCCAGGAGGCTCAGCAGGATCGGAATCGCGCGATAACGCTCCGTTACCACAGTTTCACACGCCGGATCTTATTCTCACCGCGTTCGCACACGTAGAGGAAGCCTTGCGCGTCGAATGCAAGGCCCACGGGGGAGTTCACCACCGCGTCGACGGCCATCAGCCCGTCACCATGCTTGATGGCGCCGGCGGACTCCTTCGCCACAAACCGCGCCATCCCGCACCCGCCCATGTGCTTATCCTCGTACCCGCTGTCGCCGTTGCCGGCGACGGTCGTGATGATGCCGGTCGCAGCGTCCACCTTCCGGACCCGATGATTCATCGTGTCGGAGATGTACAGGTTGTCCCAGGGGTCGAAGGCGACGGCCTCGGGGGCGTACAGCATGGACTTGACGGCAGGCTTGCCGTCGCCGTCGAAGCCGTAGCGGCAGACGCCAGCGGCCGTGGAGATGATGCCGGTCTCCAGATGGATTTTCCGGATGCGGTTGCTGCCCTTGTCGACCACATACAGGTCGCCGTGACTATCGAGCGCGAGGCCGACGATGTCGTAGAGCCTCGCCTCCATGGCTGGCCGGCCGTCGTCCAGGTACAGGGACAGGTCCAGGCCGTCCGAGCACTCCGGCCTCAGCCAGCCGTGATCGTCGCTGAAATCGATGCCGATGGCGTCCCCCGACAGGACTACCAGGTTGCGGGCCACCAGCGGCTGCTCCCGCGCCTCATCCTCGGCGGTCCAGGTACCGGCGATGGTCGTCAGCAGTCCCGTCCCGGGATCATACCGCCGCACGCGGTGAGCCTGGGTGTCGGCGATGTAGAGGACGTCGTTCGCATCGAACGCGATGGCCGCCGGATAGGTCAGGTTCACCTCGAGCGCCGGGCCATCACCGTCAAACCCGTGCTGTCCCGTCCCGACGACGGTCTGAATGATGCCGGTCTCCCGGTCCACCCGCCGGATCCGGTTGCTCCCGGAGTCGCAGATGTAGAGGTTGTTGCCGGAATCGAACGCGAGGCCAAGGGGCAGGTACAGCCCCGCCTCCCCGCACGGCCCGGAATCGCCGCTGTAGCAGGTTTCGCCCGTGCCCGCAAAATTGTGCAGCGTGCCGTCCTTGAGGTCGACCCGCCGAACGCGGTCGGACCCGGATTCGGCGAGGTACAGGTACCGCTGCTCGCGATCGATCGCGACGTGGTGCGGCAGCGGGATGCCAGCCTTGAACGCCAGCTTGCCGTCTCCGGTGCTGCGGGCCTTCCCGTTCCCCGCGAAGGTCTCGATGCTCCCGACGATCGTGTCGACTCCGCCGCCCATGGTGCTCCTTTCGACGGACTACGCTTTCGCCGTGGGGCCTGGCGCCACCGGCTGCTCGAGGGTTCCGGGCTGCGGCGCGGGATTCGGCGCCGCCCCGGCCGGCTGAGCCGGCCCGGCGTTCTGCTCCGGCGGCGGGGCCTGGGCCTGCAGCGACTGGGCCTGCGCCTCGGCTTCGATCAGGTCGGCTTCATGCACGGATTTCTTGAACCCCTTGATGGCCTTTCCGAGCCCTTCGCCCAGTTGCGGCAGTTTTCCGGCCCCAAAAATGATGAGCACGATGATCAGGATCAGAATCAGCTCGGTGAATCCAATGCTCCCAAACATTGCGTGTCTCCTTGTTAGGCCTTCGAGGCTTCCTTGGCCTTTTTCGCAAACCGGTCCTTCAGACGCTGCCGGGTCTGCTCGGCCTGCTCGAACATCTTGCACTTGTCATAGGTGCTGATGAGGTTGTAGTACGCCAGCGGCTCATCGGGATTGTGCTCGACCGCTTCTTCCATGACCTTGATGGCCAGGTCGGTCTTGTTGTGGTTGAGGGCGATCTCCATGAGCTTGAAGCTGCACTCCAGATGTTTCGGGTCCAGCTCAAGCGTCCGGAGGTACGCCTGCATGGCCATGTCCATGGTGTTGTAGTCGGACACCGCCGGGTTGTCCAGCTCGGTGTAGACGACGGCCAGGTTGTACCACGCGATGGGATCGTCCGGGGTGACTTCCACGAGCCGCTCGTAGAATTTTCGCGCCTCCATGTACTGCCGCTTGTCCGAGTGCACCCGGCCGAGGTTGAAGAGCGCCAGGACATCGTCCGGGTTCAAGGCGATGGCCTTCCTGAATTCGGCCTCGGCCTCGTCGATCATGTTCTTCGTCGCATAGATCGTGCCCAGGTTCGAATAATACATCGCGAGCGACCGTTCCATCTCGGCGCGGACGCCCTCCGCCATCTCGATAGACTTTTTGACTTCCGTGAGGGCATCGTCGAGCCGGCCCTTGCTGAAGTACAGCTCCCCCAGTCGGCAGCGCGCCTGAAAGTCGTCCGGCTCCGCCGCGAGGAGTTTTTCGAGCGCGGCGATTTCTTCGTCGGGCGAAAGCGGCTGATCGGGCGATTCTGATGCGGCCGTCTGTGTCGCGTCGGGCTCAGTCATGGCGTCACTCGCTTATGTCTGTTCGGTCAGGACCGCGCCGTGCCGCACCGCCTGGGACAGCGCCGGCTCCGCCCCCGGCTCCGGCCAGGTCAGCGGCACCTTGCGCCGGTCCAGCAGGATGAGCAGCAGCCCGAATACGACCATCAGCGTCAGGTGTGAGAGCTGCAGCGCGTACCCGGCCATGAACATCAGGCCGAGACCGTACCCAGCCAGGCGCCCCATCGTGATAAGCTTCAGGACCGTGTAGGCCCAGCAGAGCAGCCCCGCGACGTACAGCGCGAAGGGCAGATAAAACGTATAGCCCATTCCCATCTGAAATATCCAGCCGATGCCCTCGCCGGCCTTGCGGACCGATTCTGCCAGCCGGCCGTCATACCAGGTCAGCACATAGTCCAGGAACAGCAGCCCCACAAAGACCGCGCCTCCGCCGACGGCAAAGGCGATCATGCGGTGGCGCTGGCGCTTGTTCTTCGTCCACACCGGGGTGCTCCCGTAGGCCCAGAACACCAGAATGCTGGCCAGGACCATGAGCGCCTCGCCCGCCCGGTTGATCTCGTGGACCAGCGGGGGCGCTGACACGATCCCCAGGAGACCGTAACTGGTGGAGAGCGTCTGATAGTAGAGCCAGCCCAGTAGCCCTCCCAGATAACACAGGACCATCGCGCGGCGGGGCCATGAGGGGGTGGCCGTCAGATAGCGCCCCACTAGGACCAGCACCAGCGCGAGGGAAATGAGGTTGTAGACGACGGAGCCCAGCATGGCCGGCGGAAACAGGAGAAAGACCACCGTGAGCGCCAGCAGCAGGGAGACGAGCGGGACGATCGGCGGCTCGAGGCGCCCGGGAGCCCCCGGCCGCAGCGCATGGTACATGGCCAGAAACAAGGCCAGGAACAGCAAGATCGACGTGAAGTTCAGCAGCGTAAATCCGGCGGACGAGAGGAATCTGAACGTGACCCGGACGGATTCGTGCTTCTCCATGAGCTTGCTGAGATGCATCCCGAGACGCGAGACGAGCCGATACAAGACCAGCTCCAGGAACCCCGCCACCAGCAGGACCTTCACGGTGTACTCGAACAGCAGCCCGTATTCCTCGAGCCCTCTACTGCGTTCGGCTGTCTCTCCGGCTACCATGACTGATTCGGACTCCTCCGCCTGAATCGGCACCCGTTCATGCTCATGCGACGGACACGTGTCGGCTGTGAGGGAAACAGACGGCCTCGTCAGGATCCGGTGGGCTGAGGAACCTGCTGGGTCTGCGCCTTGGCCCTCGCGATATACAGGAGGCCGTCCGCCATGGAATAGTTGAACGGCAACTCACAGACGACCTCGCTCACCTTCTCATACACGTGCCGGTAGAGGGTCTCGGCCTGCTCCGGCGTCATCCCCTCCTGGACTTCATAGAAAAAGCCGAGGCTCAGGTCCTCCGACGCCGGCCTCATGATCCGCCGGATCCCGTACGCTCCCGGATCGCTCATGATGGGAGCCTCTTTCTCCAGGTCGAACAGACACGGCTGACAGGAAAATCCGTACGAGCTGTTCAGACGCTTGTTCTCCACGATGAAGTCCATCGTCTCGAGCGCCTCGGGCTCGGTCTCGGTCGGGAATCCCACGATGATGTAGCAATGCACCGCGATGCCGAGATCCAGGCAGTCCTCCGTGATCCGGCGCACGCTGTCCTGGGTGATCCCTTTTTTCATGAAGTCCATGACGCGCTGGTTGAATGACTCCAGGCCGAAGACGATCTTCAGGCAGCCGGCATCCCGCATCTGCGTCAGCAGTTCGCGGGTCAGGTTCTTTTCAAACCGCATCTCGCAGGTCCACTGGATCTGCAGGTTGCGGTTCAAAATTTCCCGGCAAAGGCGCTTCGTCGGAGACAGGGCTAGGCATTCGTCGGTGAAGAAGAAATACGGGGTCTGATATTTCTCCGCCATGCGCTCCAGGTCCTCCGCGGTCTTCCCGGGGTCCTTCTGGCGGAAGTTCTGATGGTCGAGGGTCAGGGCGCAGAACGCGCAATCCTTGTAATAGCAGCCCCGTGAAAATTGCACCGGCAGCACGGTCGTGGGGGCCAGGTAACTCCCCAGCGGAAACCCGTCGTAATCGGGCGCGGGGAGCTGTGCGATGTTCTCGGAGTAAAACGGCTGGTTGACGATCACTTTCCCGTTCTGCCGATAGATCAGATTGGGTACCTTGGTGTAGTCCCGCTTCCCGGCCATCTGGTTGATGAGCTCGAGCAGCGCCGTCTCCCCCTCGAACACGATGAAATCATCGCAGAGGGCAAAGAGGTTCTCGCAACGCCGGAGGTTGTCCACCAGGCGCGTGAAGATGCTGCCGCCGATCGTCACGTGCAACCCGGGTCTGACCTCCTTGATCAGCCTGCAGAGCGTCAAACCGGGAATGATCTGGGAGGTGGCCGTGATGGACACCCCCACCAGATCTGGTTCATCGGCCAAGATCGACGGCAGAAACCGGCTCCGGAACAGCTCGATGTAAGGGTTCTGCTGTTCGTCGTGGATGGCCTTCAGGATGTCCTTCGACGAATAAATCGAGTAGCTCAGCTGATTGTCCACCACGGTGATCCGGGTGGGGAAATAGAGCGTGGAGACCAGCTCCAGCCACTTATCGATCAGGAACAGGCTCTCCCGGTAGCATTCGAGGTCGTAGAACTCTTCGCCGCGGAGCGCGTCCTTGACCGGCTCGATCTTGTCCAGGAGATGGGGGAACCGGTCGAGCGCTTCGACGGCCCGGCCATAGTGCTCCTCCCGGGAATCCCCGCCCTGTCCATGTCCCCGCTCCAGCTCTCTGACCTTGTCCTGGAGCTTGGCGTAGGTCTCCCGTCCATACTCCGCGGTCAGGATGCTATCCAGCACCTCGATGTTCAGGTCACGCTGGGCGACACCGCTGATGCCGGCCTGCCCAAGAAAGCCCTTCAGCGACGGAAGACTGAGATAGGGTTGGGAAGGATGCCAGCTGGGTGGAAATAAGAGCGATACCTTCATGCCAGATCACCAGTGGGAGCCGGGATGACAGCAGACCAATGAATCCGAAAAAACCAAGGAATGCTTAGATTTTATACACCCTTCTGTCGCCCAAATGCAACCAACTGGACCCTCCGAAAACGGCCGGACGGGGTCGCGGCTTAAAAGAAAACCCCGAATCATTCACGGCACCCGCCAGCGAATGATTCGGGGTTTTCGTGTCTCTGCCGGAGAAGCTCTCCGGTCACCCGCCGATCACGGCAGCTTTAGCGTAAACCAGGTGGAGATTCCCTTCATGCCGTTGCGCTCGACGTTGTTGCCGTCCCACACCGCGAAGGCCACCGGAACGGACGCGCCCGCCTTGAACTGCACGTCATTGGCGTCGCCGGTCGACAGGGACCGCTTCACCACGATGCGCCAGGTCGGGCCGACGCAGCAACCGCCCTTGATGGACCCGGCCGGCTCCCAGAGGCCGTTCCCGATGACATCCTGATGGGCCTGGGTCGTCAGGGTGCTGAACCCGTTCGCGTTCAGGTCTTCCACCGAGCTCACGCGCAGGGTCGGATCGGACATGATGTTGCCGGACCAGATCCCCGGGTTGAAGGGGCCGAGGCTCCGGCCGATGCGATCCGGATAGGTGACGCCCCCGGCAGGCTCTTCAAAGTAGTAATCCCAGAAGATCGCCGGATATTGATCATCCACGTCCCAGAGGCCCGCGCTGTCCTTGCCGATGTCCTTCTGCCACTCCGCGTTCCACCGCCAGATATTGACCGTTCCGCCGGACTGGCCCATGCACTGGAAGGGCGGCGCGCCGGACGTGTTGACCGGGAACTGAATGGCCGCCTGGTCGCGGAAGTCCTGGGGACCGATGGTGGTGTCATTCTTCGTCTGGTCGGCCCAATCCAGGCGGAATCCGATCTCTTTGCCGTTGGACACCACTTTGACGAAGACCGCCTTCACCGAAATGTTCGGATGCATCGGCGTAGTGATCGTCTGGCCGCTCAGCGGCACGACCACGCCCGGCACTCCTTCCCAGATGGGATTGGCGCCGTCCATCGGGATGGGACCTTTGATCGTCTTCACCGGAATGGTCACCGGCTGGCTGACGGCCAGCGGCACCTGCCCGATCGTCAGCATGATGCCGACGGCCAGCACAGAGAGAAGAATGCCAAACACCGCTGCCTTGCTGCGTGTCTGCAACACTCTCATATGATTATGTCCTCCTCTCGATTAATGATTAATGACGACCGCGCATCACGACGATCCATAAACGGCTCAGGCGTTGCCCCCCGGGCCGGACTCGTCTTCCTCGTTCTTCTTCTGCAGGAACGCCTGGGCGCCGACTTCGTTCAGGAGCAGGCTCAGCTCATTGCCCTGGTCCTGGGCGCCGCACTCATACGTGGTGCCCTCCGGAGAGCTGAAGGTCGCCGGCCGATAGTCGGTCTCGGAGTACGGTTCCGGCTGCACGCCGAGATACGCCACATCGAAGTCCATCCACTCGGAGGAGAGCTCGGCCATGATCCGGAAGAAGCCACTATCCGCCTTTTTCATGAGCATGCGGGAGAACATGGGCACCCAGCGTCCGATGTGCTCCCTCACGAACTTCTTCTGGGCGTCCTCGACGATCTGGATCTTGTCATCCCCGTCATGACACCGTGCGTAGGATTCCTTGTAGGACAGAAAATGCATGAACTCCAGCTCGACGCTGAGATGGTCCAAGCGCTCGTGGATATCGCGGGACAATTCTACGCCGAACGCCTTGTAGAATCCCGCGATATCGCCCATGACGTGGGCCTGGCCGAAGACGTGGTCATTGCCGAAGAGGGTCTCGTAGGGTGGGCAGTCGAGGGTGATCACGTTGCTGAACACCCGGCGGTGCTCGGCTTGCAGGTCGCTCAGGCTCCAGTTCTTACACTCGGAGGCGACCCAGTCATCGATCTGATCGAAATATCGCTTCAGGGAGGCCAGTTTCTGCTTGGCGCGCTGGCCGCCGATCCCGTTCAGTGCCTGGTCGAGACTGTCGAGGGCGGACCGGCCATCTTCGACGAATTCCCCGCTCTGGAGATAATCAAGAAACTCATCGTCTTCGGGAAACAGCATGCTCCACGAAATCAGCAGGTAAATCTTGCTGCGTCCCAGAGCACGTTCCACAGCGGGAGAATCTTTCAGAGCTCCAGAACTTGGTGTAGCTGTCGTGGAACTCACAGCCTCCCCTCCTTACTCCCCCTCATGATCGTATAAATGAGGCCCGTGTATCGGTATTTTCGGATGAAGAAGGCCCACATCATAGGCACAGCGGTTTTCTAAGTCAAGCCTGATTCTGTTCTTCCGGAAGCCGTTGAGTTTCAAATAATTTTTGCTTCAGCGACATCGCCGAAAGCCTGCAAGGAGGGCCGGAAGTGGCGGATTTCATTAGCATCATCGGCTGGCCGCCGTCCGCGCGGGAACCACCGTGATGGCGATACGATCATTGACCGTTTTGCACGTCTGCTCACAGATGCCGCAGCCGACACAGCGCTCCCGGCTGACCACGATCTGGAGGGTTTCGAAATCCATCGCCAGGGCCTGGGTCGGACACTGGCTGACGCACGCATGACAGCCTTGCGCCGCGGTGCAATGCTGCAGAGCCACGACTGCCGTCCCCATGCGGACGGCGTCGCGCTCCACCGGCAGGAGCGCCTCCGTCCCGCAGGCAGCGACGCAGGGAAAATCGCCACAGAGATAGCACGGAGTTTCGTCGGCAAAGACCACGGGCGTCCCGTTCCGGACGTCCAGCTTGATGCTGCCGTACGGGCAGGCCTTCACACAGTCCGCGCAGCGGGTGCAGCGTTCGAGAAACAGAGGTTCGTCGACAGCCCCGGGAGGTCTGAGCCAGTCCTCCCGGGGAGCCTTTGGGGGCTTCTCCGGAGACGCGTCTCGTTCCTTGACGAACTCATGGACGGTCTTGCCGAGTGAGATGACCGAATCCTTGAGGAATCGCCTGCGGCCATATTGTGGATCAGTGGACATGCGCGAGCGGCTACACGACTCCGGCTGCCCGCAGCTTATAGACTTCGATGCAACGGTCGCACGCTCCGAACTCCGTGTCCCACCCGGGGTGGTTCTCACGGATGAAATCGAGGACGTATTTCTCGACCTTGTTCTCCAGATCCTCGACCCAGGAATAGGTGGGAAACCGGCAGAGCGGACAGGGGAAGCCGGGCATGAGCATGACCTTGGTCTGCAGGGCCGGCACTTCGCCGCCCTCCACTTCCACGGCCCGTTCCATGACCCGCAGGGTGTCGGCGGCCATCTCGACCAGTTCGGAATGGGAGAGGGCATCGGCTTGCCAGAGCCCTTCAAACACGGCGTTGAGCTGGGCCGGCGGAATTTTCCGGTACCACGAGCGGAATTCCCGGAACCGGTCCTCCCGCGACAACATGGATTCTTTCCCGGCCCGGAGCAGACGGCTGTCGATGTTGAGACACCACAGCACCCGGTAGCGGGCGAGGATGAGCGTCTCCTCGCCCGGATTCTGTCCGACCTTGGTGTCCGGGTCGTACCCGAAGCCCTCATCGAGCATGTCGGCGATGTGGGTCAGCTCATGACGGCAGTATCGCGTCAGGGCCGGATCATAGAAGCGCCGCGGGATCAGCTTGATCCCCACACCTTTCAGACCCTTCGCTTCGAATTGCTTGGCCAGGTCCTGCTCCACCGGCCCCCATTTTCTCAAGATGTCGACGCCTTCCTGATCTTCCTTCAGCACGCCCTTCACCAGGACGATGCCGATCTTCTCTTTGAGGGTCGGAAATTCGTCGAAGGCGTCTCGGATGATGTCAGAGAATCCCCATTTGCCGAACAGATACTGGTATAGTTTCTTGAACTCGGCGTCCCGCTGTTCGAGCGGAAACTTCTCATAGATCGGATCGGCGAGCTCGTGAAATTCATGGTAATAGGTGGGGTCGCCTTCCCGTTCGGTCTTTTCGGCGAACGAGTCCACGACTTCCTGCAGCAGGGCGGGCTGGAACCTGATCTCCATCGACTCGCTCTCCTTACAACTGTGCCGGGTGTGAAACAATGAACGCGGCTTGACGGGCTTCACGTCCTTCTTTTAAGATTCTGAAGGGAATTTATTATAGGCATTAAAATCAACGGTTTGCAAGTAAGCACTCGCCGTTGGAGTCCGGGAGGAACACGAGATGCCGCAGCCCTCAGAAAGTCCGCGGTCGGTCGCCCTGAGCGCGGAAGAGCGTCCGCAGCCGCCCGTCAACTTTTTGGACTATTGGAAGGCCGGTGCGAGAGAGGTCAAGACCTTCCGTGGTCACACGCACGGCGTCTGGACCGTCGCCTACGCGCCAGACGGCATGACGCTGGCCAGCGCCGGAGTGGACCGTCTCGTCCGGATCTGGGACATCGAGACCGGACGGTTGCTGAAGTCGCTCCGGGGTCACACCCGCGACATCCGCGCGGCCCTTTTCACGCCGGACGGGCACATCCTCGCGACGGGAAGCGAAGATCGGACCATCCGGCTCTGGAATCCGCAGACCGGCGAGCCCATCAAGCTGCTGTTCACCCGGTACGATCACAACGTCTGCAGCCTCTCCTTCTCCCCGGACGGGCTGATGCTCGCACGGGGCAGCCACAACAAGGACATCAAGATCTGGGAAGTGGCCACCGGCACGGAATTAATGACGCTGCTCGGCAAGGACCCGTACGACCATCACTGGTCCGTCTGCGTGGCCTTTTCGCCAGACGGGATCCACCTGGCGAGCGGCAATGACATCGGCAAGATCAAGTTATGGGAGGTCCTGCCGAGCGGCGAGGAAAAAGTGCTGCACGACGGGCACTGGCGCGAGACCTCATCGGACGTCACGGAGGACCGGGGCTTTTTCGTGGAAGATGAAGGCGGCTTCCAGCGTCCCATGGAGTTCTGGGTCGGCGCCCTGACCTTCACTCCCGACGGGAAGACCCTGATCTCCGGCAGCCGCGATGCGACCATCAAGTACTTCGACATGCCCCACCTCAACGAGATCCGGACGCTGAAAGGCCATTCGGCCTGGATTCGCTCCCTGGCCGTGTCCCAGGACGGCAGGGTGCTCGTCAGCGCCAGCGACGATCAGACGATCAAGCTGTGGGACGTGGCAACCGGCCGGCAGATCCGGACCCTGAAAGGGCACGAGGGCGGCGTCCGCGCGGTGGCATTCTCGCCGGACGGCCTCCGTCTCGCGAGCGCCGCATGGGATCGGACGGTCAAGCTCTGGGAAGGCGGCGCCGGGGCCTGACCCCCGGCGTCAGCCCTCGTCCTCCCCTGCGGCATCCTTGGTGCTGATTCCGTACCGCTTGCACTTCTCCCAGAGCGATTTTCTCGACATGCCGAGGATCCGTGAGGCCACGGTCTTGCTGCCCTGGGCGTGCTCGAGCACGTCGAGGATATACCGCCGCTCAAACTCCTCGCGGGCCGCCGTCAGCGTTTCCATCGGTCCGGATCTCGCCCTGGCGCCGGTCAGCCCCTCGCTGCAGAACCCACAGCCCTCCTGAGGCGTTCCCCCGGAAAACGGACAGGACGGAAAGCCACAGAGATCCCAGGCCTGGACCTCATCGCTGTGCCGGCTCAAGGCCACGGCGCGCTCGATCGTGTTCTCGAGCTCACGCACGTTGCCCGGCCAGGAGTACCGGAGGAGGAGCTCGCGGGCGTCCTGCGAGAATCCCTTCAGCGTCTTCCGCATGCGCGCTGCGCAGCCTTGCAGAATATGCTCGGCGATGATCACGATGTCGTCACGACGCTCCCGCAGGGGCGGCAGGACGACCGGTACGACGTGCAGGCGGTAATAGAGGTCTTCCCGGAACCGCCCCTGGGCGACTTCTTTTTTGAGATCCTTCTGGGTCGCACAGACCAGCCGCACATCCACCTCGATCGTCTCATTCCCGCCGACCCGTTCGAACTGGCGCTCCTGCAGCACGCGAAGCAGCTTCACCTGCACGAGGGGGGAGACCTCGCCGATTTCATCCAGGAACAGCGTGCCCTTATGGGCCAGCTCGAACCGGCCCCGGCGCTGTCGTAACGCACCCGTGAACGCGCCCTTCTCGTGCCCGAACAGCTCTGCCTCCAGGAGCGTCTCCGGCAGCGCCGCGCAGCTCACCTTGATGAGCGCGTGCTCGCTCCGGGGACTGTTGCGATGGATGGCATTCGCCACCAGCTCCTTTCCCGTGCCGCTCTCACCGACGATCAGGATGGTGGAATCCGTGGTGGACACGAGCTTGATCTTCTCCAGGACCTCCTGCATCCGCTCATTCTTCCCGACGATGCCCTCGAAATTGAACTTGCCCTCCAGCTCTTCGCGCAGGATCAGATTTTCCTGCCGCAGCGCCAGGACTTTGGAGGCCCGCTCCACGATCAGCAGCAGTTCCTCCATGGAGAACGGCTTGGTGATGTAGTCGTACGCCCCCCGCTTCATGGCCTCCACCGCGGTCTCCACCGACCCGTGCGCGGTGATGACGATGACCTCAGTCCAGGATGAGCGTTGCTTGCAGGCCTGCAGCACCTGGAGGCCGTCCGCCCCCGGCAGCCGGAGGTCGGTGATCACGATGCCGAACGCCTGCTTGTTGATGGCGTCGATTCCTTCATCGCCGGTCGCGGCGGCCTTGACCTCATGCCCCACCCCTTTCAGGGCGTCCATGACCGACAGGCGCATCAGCGGCTCGTCGTCGATGATCAAGATGGACGGCTTCACGCGTTCCTCCCGGCCATGGATCGATCTCGGCTGATGGGGAGCTGGATCGTGAAGACCGTGCCCTTCCCCACTTCGCTGTCCACGAGGATGTGTCCCCCGTGGCGCTCGATGATGCCCAGGCTGACCGACAGGCCCAGCCCCGTCCCCTCCCCCGTGGCTTTCGTCGTGAAGAAGGGATCGAAGATCCGCGGCAACACCTCGGGGGGAATACCGCAACCGGTGTCCTCAATCTGCACCAGGCAGCTTTCCTCGCTGGCGCGCGTACGGATGGTGATGATGCCGCCGCTCTTCATCGCCTGGACGGCGTTCAGGATCAGATTGGTCAGGACCTGCTCGATCATGTGCCGGTCCAGCATGAGGTGCGGCAGCCCCGGCGCGAGTTGCCGCTCGAGCTTGATGCGGTTCGCCACGAGGGCGTGGGTGGTCAGCACCAGGACCTGCTCGACCACCTCATTCAGGTCCGTCAGCAACAGCTCGGGCTCGTGCTGCTGCGAGAAATCGAGCAGTTGCCGGACGATCCGCTGGACCCGGCGCAGGCCGTCCTCCATGGACGTGAGGTATTCCTCATGACGGGAGAGGGACAGCGTGCCTTTCCGGAGGTTGTAGAGACAGTTCAGGATGCCCCCGAGCGGGTTGTTGATCTCGTGCGCGACGCCGGCCGCCAGCTTTCCGACCGAGGCCAGCCGCTCCGCCGAGCGCATCTGGTGCTCGAGCTTTTTCATCTCGGTGATGTCGCGGGCGATACCCAGGACCCCCAGGATGTGCCCCGCCTGATCGCGCAGGGGCGAGACGCTGACCATCGCGGTGCGCAACTCGCCGCTGCGGGTCATCACTTCCACCTCGTACACCCGCTTGGCGCCGATATCCAGGGTGCCCTTCAGCCGCCGGCCGCGGTGGCGTTTCGACAGCAACGAGAGGTAGGGGCGCCCGATCAGATCCTCCTTCCGGTATCCCCAGGCCTCGACCTTGCTGTTGACGTAGGTGAAGACCTGCTCGCGATCCAGGGTGTAGATGACGTCGTTGGCGTTCTCCAGAAGATCTTCGAGGTACGTCTTGGTCTCCTCGATCTCCTGGGTATGCTCTTGCACCTTCCCGGCCATGCGATTGAACGCGTCCGCCAACTGCTCGATCTCATCGCCGGTCTTGATCGACAGACGGTGGTCCAACCCGCCAGCCCCGAACCGCTGCACGCCTTCGTGCAGGGCCTGAATCGGCCTGGTGATCCGCTTGGCGACCACGACGCCGGCGATCCACAGCACCCCGAGCACGAGCACGCCATAGGCCGCCACCTTGCGCAACAGGACTTTGAGCGGGGCGTAGGTTTCGACCGGATCCTGCCGGACGAACGTCAGCCATCCTTTCCCGCCCAGGCTTTCCGGCGCCAGCCGTTCGGCCAGCCGGACGCTCGCAAACCCGATGATGGCGTGCTGGCCCCCGTGCGCGTCGTCGCCGGCCACCGCCCATCCGGTGGGCGCGTGTGTGAGCTGGGCGACGAGCGCCGGCTCGACGGCGTGTTCCTCGGGCGAGAGCAGCGGGCAGATCAAGACGGTCCCGTCGCGGCTGAGCAGCATCCCGTGACCGGTGGCGCCGATCGTCACTTCCGAGACGGCATGGAACAGCGAATCGCGCCGCAGCAGCACCGTGACCGCGCCGACGGCCCGGTTGTCGCTCTCCTCCAGGATCGGCGCGGAGACGTTCAGCACGTAGGTGCCGAAGCCGGGGTCGAAATAGGGGTCGCTGACGTAGAGCTGCCCGCGCCCGCCGTCGTAGACCGTCTGCCACCAGGCGGTCTTGCCGTAGTAGTACTCCACCTGGGGAATGGAGCTGATGACCAGGGCGCCGCGGTTGTCGGTCACCAGAATGGCGACGTAGTCCGCACGGCGGACGTCGTGCCACCGGATCAGGTGATTCGTGGCGATGCGGTTCACGAACAGGGGAAATTCCTGGCGGCCTTCCCGCTTCCGCCAGCGCTGCTGCCAGTCGCGGATCCCAGACTCGATGCTCTGCTCCTCCTTGCCGACATAGCTCCGGTTGGCTTCGATCACCGCGGTCCGGAGAAACGGCACGGTCGCCAACTGCTGGGCCTCACTGACTCCACGGCTGAGCTGTCCCTCGATGCGACGCGCCGCCTCCACGGCGATCTCCTTGAAATTGACGCCGATCGTCTCGCGGAGCGCGCGGCGCTCTTCGATATAGGCCAGGACCAGGGAGAGAGACAGCGGCAGGAGCCCGACCATCACGACCGCGACGATGGTCTTTCGCTGAAGGCTATGCGAGCGCCAGAGTTTCAATTTGGTAACAACGGCGGTGGCTGCTAAGTGGTTATTTTCTTTGCAAAAGGGAAAGAATGTCAAGCTGCCGTAACAGTCCGGGAGGCTATCCTCGTCTGAGGAGCCGCCCTTCACTGCCCGGCCAGATCACAAGGATGGGGCTGGCCACAAAGACCGAGGAATAGGTGCCGAAGATGACCCCCACGAGCAGGGCGAGCGAAAAATCGTGCAAGACCTCCCCGCCGGCCAGCGTCAAGGGAATCAAGACCAGCACGACTGTGAGGCTGGTCACGATCGTCCGGCTGAGGACCTGATTGACACCGTTGTTGATGATCGACTCGATCCGGTCCCGGCGCCGCATGCGGAGATTTTCCCGGATCCGGTCGAACACCACCACCGTATCCGTGAGGGAGTACCCGGCCAGGGTCAGGAGCGCCGTGACCACCAGGAGGGTGATCTCCTTGTCCAGCACATAGAACAGCCCCAGCACCGCGAGGACGTCGTGAAACGTGGAGACCGCGGCCGCGATGCCGAACCGGAACTCGAAGCGCGCGGCGATGTACAGGATGATGCCGGCGAAGGAGATGAGGATCGCGAGGAGCGCGTCCTGCTGCAGCTTTTCCCCCACCGTGGGTCCGATCTCGGTGCTGGAATCCACGACGAACTTGTTGGCCCGAAACTCCGAATTGAAGATCGCGACCACCCGGTCGGCGATCTTCTCTTCGATCGTCGTGGACGCTTTGACCCGGATCAGGAGCTTGTTGTCCTGGGTGAACTCCTGAAGCTCGGCGTTGCGCACGCCGTGGGACTCGAGCGCCGTGCGGGCCTCCTCGATCCGGATGGGGGAGTCGAACTTGAGCTGGACCGAGGTGCCCCCGGCAAAATCGATCCCCAGGTTCGCCGCCCCCCGCCAGATCTGCACCACCGCCAGGAGCCCGAGGAGGACCAGAATGCCCGAGAACAAGAAGGCGTAATACCGCTTGCCCATGAAGTCGATGTTGGTCTTGCCCAGGATCTCGATCATCGGCTCCTCGCTAGATGCTCAGGCGCTCCACCTTCCGGCGGTTGATGAGGTCGAACACCACCTTGGTCCCGACTAGGGCCGTGAACAGATTGATGGCGATGCCGAGGCACAGCGTTACGGCAAAGCCCTTGATCGGCCCCGTCCCGAAGAGGAACAGCGCGAGGCCGGTGATCAGCGTCGTGACGTGCGAGTCCACGATGGTCAAAATGGCCTTGTCGTAGCCGCTGTCGACCGCCAGCCGGACCGGCTTGTTCTGCCGCAACTCCTCCCGGATCCGCTCGAAGATCAGCACGTTGGAGTCCACGCCCATGCCGATGGTCAGGATAATCCCCGCGATCCCCGGCAGGGTCAGGGTGGCGTTCAAGGCGGCCAGCGCGCCGATCAGGCAGATCAGGTTCAGCGCCAGAGCCGCGTCGGCGATCACGCCGGACAGGCGGTAATAGAACGCCATGAACAGCACCACGAGGACGCCGGCGAAGAGCGTGGAGCGGATGCCTTTCTCGATGGAATCCTTCCCCAGCGACGGCCCCACCGTCAGGTCCTGAATGATCTTCAGCGGCGCGGGCAGGGCGCCGGCCCGCAGCACGATCGCCAGATCGTTGGCCTCCTGCGTCGTGAAGCTGCCGGTGATCTGGGCCCGGCCGCCGCTGATCCGCTCCTGGATGACCGGAGCCGAATAGACGGTGTTATCCAGCACGATGGCCATCCGCTTTTTAACGTTCTCGCCCGTGATTCGCTCGAACTCGCGGGCGCCCTTGCTGTCGAAGGTCACCGAGACGTACGACTCGTTGAACTGGCCGATCGAGACCCGGGCGTCGCTCAGGACGTCGCCCGCCAGCATGACCCGCTTCTTGACCAGGTACGGTACGCGGCTCTCGCGGCCAGTGTCCTTGTCCACCACCTTCTCGAACAGGATCTCGTCGCCTTCGGGGATCTTGCCCTCGAAGTCCTTCAGGACGTCGGCTTCCTTCCCCTTGGGGATCCGCTGCGGCAGGTCCAGGGCGACCTTGCTGGCTTCATCCAGCATCTTGAACTCCAGGAGCGCGGTCTCCTTGATCAGGTCCTTGGCCCGCTTCGGGTCCTTGACGCCCGGCAGCTGCACCACGATCTCCTTCAGGCCCTGCCGCTGGATCAAGGGCTCGGCCACCCCGAACTGATCGATCCGGTTGCGGATAGTCTCCAGCGCCTGGTTCACCGCTGACTCCTTGATCCGCTTGATCTCGGCCTCACGCAGCTCGTACTCGAGCGCGGTGTCCGTCGCGGTCTTCTCCGCGAAGGTCGGGAAGGCGTCGTCCATCAACTTTTGAACCTGAGTCCTGGCGTCCGCGTTCGGAACCGCGACGCGGATCATCGTCGGGCTTACGCGCTTGACAGATTCGACGGACACCTTCTTCTCCGCCAACCCTTCCTGGACTCCGTTGACGGTGCGATCCACCGCGATCTCCACGGCGCGCTCCTCGTCGACCTGCAGGACCAGATGGATGCCGCCTTGCAGGTCCAGGCCCAGCGTGATCCCTTTGTTGGGCAGGACGGCTTTGGCCCAGGCGGGCAGGCGTGCGTAGAGGGCCTGGTATGAGGGCAGGAAGAACACGACCGAGAGCACGACCACGAGGGTCAGGAGCGCGAGTCTGCCGCCGACTTTTTTCATGCCGCCGGCTCCATTATTTGTCTTCTCCTTCCCGCAGCTTCGCGATGTGCTCGCGCTGGATGCGGACCTTGGCGTTATCGGCGATCTGCAGCGTGACGGTGTCGGTCTCCTTGTCGAGATTCGTCACGGTGCCCCAGATCCCGGAGGAGGTCACGACCTTGTCGCCCTTCTTGAGCGCGCTCAGCATCTCCTTGAGCTTTTTCTGCTTCTTCTGCTGCGGCAGAATCAGCAGAAAATAAAACATGACGAAGATCAGCAGGAACGGCACCAGGGACACCAGGGTGGCCGACAGCCCTCCGGCGCCCCCCGCTCCCGACGCCGCCTGCGCCCATGCCTCAGACATCAGTCCTCCTGCCTGGTTGCGGACGCGGCATGCTCGATCTCATCGCCCTCGCCGGAACGGCGCGCATGAAACTCCCGCCGGAACTCGCTGTACCGGCCGGTGCGGATGGCCTCCCTGATGTCCTGCATCAGCGTGGCGACGCAATAGAGGTTGTGTATGGTGTTCAGCCGGACCCCGAGCATCTCCCTCGCCATGAAGAGATGGCGCAGATAGGCCCGCGAGTGGGTCCGGCAGACCGGACAGGCGCACCGGGGATCGATGGGACGCTCGTCCCGCGCGTATTGCGCGTTCTTGATCACGATCCGGCCGGATGACGTAAAGAGCCACCCCGTCCGGGCATGTCGGGTCGGCGCCACGCAGTCAAACAGGTCGATGCCCCGGGCCACGCCCTCCACGAGGTCCTCCGGCAACCCGATCCCCATGGCATACCGCGGCCGGTCCGGGGGCAGCTCGGGTACCGTCGCCTCCAGCATGCGGTAGGTCGTCGGCTTGTCTTCGCCCACGGAGAGCCCGCCCACGGCGTACCCGTCGAACCCCAACGCCACGAGGTCCCCGGCCGACTGTTTGCGCAGCTCGGCGTCGTGTCCGCCCTGCACGATCCCGAACAGCGCCTGATCGGCCCGCCGTCGGGCTGCGACACAGCGTTGGGCCCAGCGGCGGGTCCGGCCGGCCGCCTCCTCCACCGCCTGGCGCGTTGCGGGGAGCGCCACGCAATGATCGAACGCCATGATGATGTCCGCGCCCAACGCCTCCTGCACCTCGATGGCCCGTTCCGGCGTGATCGTATGGCTGGAGCCGTCCAGGTGGGAGCGGAACACCGCACCCTCGTCGCTGATCTGGCAGAGGCTCGCCAGGCTGAACACCTGAAAGCCGCCGCTGTCGGTCAAGATCGCCCCCGGCCATGAGGTGAAGGCATGCAGCCCGCCCATGTCCGACACGAGCTCATATCCCGGGCGGAGATACAGATGGTAGGCGTTGTAGAGAATGAGCCCGAAGCCCAGCGCCTGGAGGTCCTCCGGCCCGAGTCCCTTCACGGTTCCCAGCGATCCGACCGGCATGAAGGCCGGCGTCTCGATCCGGCCGTGATCGGTCCCGAGCCGGCCGGCCCGTGCTCTCCCGCCAAGATCCGTATCCAGGACCGAAAACTCCGGCACGTCGCTCCTACATGCGCTCGGGCGCGGCAATGCCGAGCAGGCCGAGCCCGTTCCGGATGACCCGCTGCACTTCCCGCATCAGCACCAAGCGCGCCGCCGTCCGCGCCGGCGTCAGCGGTTCGTGCCGCCGGCTTGACGAGCACTCCGCCTTGAAGCCCGCGGGGTCCGCGGTCTCCGGCGTGTCGGCGTCAGCCACCGGGAGGATGCGGTGCTTGAAATAGAACGTGTGCAGCAATCCGGCCAGCTCCTGCAGGTACCCGGTGATCCGATGGGGCTCGAGCGCCTCCGCGCTGGCCTGGACCACCGTGGGATAGACCGAGAGCTGCCGGATCAGCCGGAATTCATCCGCGTCGGTCAGCTCCTGGAGGTCGGCGCCATCCGGGGCCGGGGCCCCAATGCCCCGCTCCGCCGCCACCCGGAACAGGCTGGAGATCCGGGCGTGCGCATACTGGACGTAGTAGACCGGGTTATCGGCCGACCGCTGCTTGGCCAGCTCGAGGTCGAAGTCCAGATGCGTATCGGAGCGACGCATCAGGAAGAAGAACTTCGCCGCATCCGCGCCCACCTCGTCCATCACCTCCCGCATCGTGACGAATTCGCCGGACCGCTTGGACATTTCGATCTTCCGGCCGTTCCTCATCAAATTCACCATCTGGACCAGCACCACGCGCAGCCGGTTGCGGGGAGACCCGAAGGCCTGCACCACCGCCTCCATCCGCGGGATGTACCCGTGGTGATCGGCGCCCCAGATGTTCACGAGGAGGTCGTATCCCCGCAGCAATTTGTCCCGGTGGTAGGCGATATCCGGCGCGAGGTAGGTGAACTCGCCTTCCCGCTTCCGCACCACCCGGTCCTTCTCGTCCCCGAACGCGGAGGATTTAAACCAAAGCGCGCCGTCCTCCTCGAACAGGAGGCCCTGCTTGCGGAGCGCGTCCAGGGCCTGCTGCACCGCGCCGGACTGGACCAGGGACGACTCGGTAAACCAGGAGTCGAACGCGATGCCGAGCTGGCGGAGGTCCTCACGGATGACTCCCATGAGCGCATCGTAGGCCAGCTCCGTGCAGGTTCGCTCCGCATCGTCCGCGGGAAGGTCCAACAGGCTCGACCCGAGACGGTCCTGCACAACGGCCGCAACCCGCTCGACGTAGTCGCCGCGATACCCGTCCTCGGGGACACTGGCCGGACGTCCCAGCCGCTGCAGATACCGCGCGTGGACGGAGGCGCCCAACAGTTTCATCTGCCGGCCGGAGTCGTTGACGTAGTATTCCCGGGCCACCTGATAGCCGCTGGCCGTCAGCAGATTGGCCAGGGCGTTCCCCAGCGCCGCCCCCCGACCGTGCCCGACATGGAGCGGGCCTGTGGGGTTCGCGCTGACGAATTCCACCAGGACGCGCTGGCCGTGGCCGAGATCGGATCGGCCATAGGCGTCGCCCTGCTCCTCGATCTCACGCAACACCTCCAGCCAGAGATCACGCTTGACGGTCATGTTCAGGAATCCTGGGCGGACGATCTCGATGCGGTCGAAGATGGCCTCGCGCTGCTCGAGGTTGTCGCAGATGATCCGGGCCACCTCCTCGGGAGAGCGCTGTTCGGAGGGCGCGAGCGTCATCGCAACCGTGGTCGCGAGGTCCCCCCACTCCGGCCGCTTCGGCAGATCCAGGGGCACCGTGGCCGGCGCCGCCGATCTGAGCTGTCCCTTCAATCTGGCGTGATCCAGCGCATCACGGAGCGCACCGATGACCCGTTCCCTGACGACGCCTTGCGACACCAGAAAGTCTCCTAAGTCTGCATCCCTGCGAACAAATCTCAAAGCGGCGGACTCTAACACACCTGTTCTGAGCAAGGCAAGCCAACCGCTCCGGAGTCCTGCGCGTTCAGGCAGCTTTCCATCGCCTCGATGATCCGCTGTTGCGGGATATCGAGACAGGGCCGGCGGCAGTGCTGCACTTGATCCCGATTGCGACAGGCGCAGGGCGCTCCGCGGAGCACCCTCACCGAGCGGCCGCGCGGAGCCCAGCGTGACGGATCCGTCGGCCCGAAGAGGGCCACGGTCGGCACGCCCAGCATGGCGGCCAGATGCGTAATTCCCGAATCATGGCCGACAAAGACTCGCGCGCGCGTCAGCACCGCGGCGACGGCGACCAGATCGCGATGCTGGACGATGACGGGCTCCAGCCCTATCAGGTGCCTCCGGAATGCCGCGACGAGCGTCTCATCGGCCGGACCGCCCAGCACGAGCAAGGACCGGGGGTTTCCGTCACAGACCGCCTGCACGGCCGAGGTCAGACGCCGGTCGTCGAGACATTTCGCCGAACTGCCGCTTCCGGGATGCACGGCGATGATGGCAGTCCCCGGCTGCCCGTACGTCTCGCCCGCGGGAGAGCCGTGATCCACAAGCCGAAGGATGGGAGGAGCCTCCGGAGCCCGGAGCCCCCAGGGCTTGAGAATTTCGAGGTGCCGGTCGGCGGCATGGACCGCCTCGAGCCCATGGCCATGGGGCGACTGCACGATGATTCGCCCGACACCCGCGTCCTTCAAGTTCTTCTCCAGCGCGCCATCGGGACCGGGGTCGGCCATCCAGCACACGGCGGCGGCACACCGGCGCAGGCATCCCGCCAGATGTGCTGGCATGACCCTGGGTCCTGCCAGCATCTCAGTCAGCGCCGGTCCTTCCATCGGGAGGATGCGATCGGCCTCTCCGCAGGCCTCCAGGAGACGGCCGATCTCGCCGCGCGCCACCAGAGTCAGCTCGTGTGCCGGCCAGGCGCGGCGCAAGGCCCGCAACGCCGCCACCGACAGCAGCACATCCCCCAGGGACCCGGGATGCACCACGAGCAGCGTGGGGGTCGAGTCTTCCGGCATGGAGCTTCTCAATGAACCAACTTCCGGGCCAGCTCGAGATCGGCCGGCGAATTGACATTCAGGAAGGAGAGCAGGTGCGGGTCCAGCGGTCGGAGCTCGTCCTCCGGAATGATCCGCACCGCCAGGGTCTCGGCCTGGACGACGTCCTGCAGCTTCAACGCGCCTTCACGAGCCATCCGCTCCAGCACCGGGAGGCATCGCTTGGAATAGATGGCGTGCATGGGCTGCAGGCCGGTGGCCAGCCTCGGGATCACCACATCAGCCGCCGGATCCGCCCCGGCGAGATACCCGATCACCCGGCCGTTCATGAAGGGCATGTCGCAGGCGGCGGCAAAGATGCGGGAGGCCCCGGCGTGCGACAGCCCGGTATAGACCCCGCCCAGCGTTGCGCAGCCCGGGATGAGATCGGTGACCACCCGATGGCGCAGCCCGGCCAGTCGCGGCGTCGGCTCGGCCACCACGATCATGATCTCGGCAAACAGGGACTCAAACACGGTGATGGAGCGCTCCAGGAGGGTCCGGCCGGCGAGCTCCAGAAAGCGCTTGTCCTGCCCCATGCGCGTGCTTTGCCCGCCGGCCAGGATGACCCCGGCCACGTTGCTCGTCGCGGACTGTGTCATGACAGTCCTCCGGCCTGATAAAAAAAGGGGGTGGGTTGCCCCACCCCCTTTCCCTTCCCTCGCTCGAAGGGAATTATGCTTTGCCCTTCTTCTTGTTGGCCCGTCGCTTCAGGACCCAGAACTCGATGACACCGACGGCCAGCATGATCAACGGCGGGTAGATGAAGCGCTCGACGGGCGGTGGGGGCTCCAGGATCGTGTAGTAGAACGCCGACACCGCGAGCTTGCGACCGGCATCCCCGTTGTGCCCGTCCCAGGCGAAGAATACCGTGGGGATGTATTTCCCCATTTCAAAGTAGGTGTCCTCCTCGTAGTCCCCCTTCCGCGGCCGCTTGAAGATAACCGTCCACCGGCCGTCTTTCCACTCGCCTTTCAGAAGCGTCAGCTTCTCGGTGAAGTCATCCCGGTCCTCGAGGTCTTGGTCCCAGCCGGTACCGGTGTAGGCTTTCAGGCTCCCGTCCGCCATCCACTTCGTGATATCCACGGGGTATTTGGAATCACCCCAGAAGTACCTGGGTTTCTCCGGCGGAGGAATCTCCTGCCACTTGACCGGGAATTGGATCGCCACCGCGTCGTTGAACACCGTGTAGTTGTTCTGCTTGGCCGCGATCGACCCCTGCTCGCCGGTCTTCGGCTCCTGCTCCTTCACGTAGGCGTCGATATTCACCTCGTTCGCTTCGAACGGCGGAGCCTTCTCGGCCACGCTCTTCGAGCGGTCGTCCCACTGGAGCATGAACGCGATTTCCTTGCCGTTGTAGACGGACCTGACCCACAGGTCGTCGATCCGGTTCACGAAGTTCCTCGGCTTGTGGGTGATCTGCCCACCCATGCCGATGAACCGCCGGTCGCGGTCCTGCCAGATCTTGTGGTCCGCGTCGGCCGGGATGTCTTCCTTGATGTACCCGGAACGGACGACGAAGTTGATCTTGGGCTTGTCCGTCAGGGGATCGATGTCCAGGGGGTTTCCCTTGGCATCCCGCTCGCACAGCGACTGCACGAAATTCGCGATGTGCCAGCGCTCTTCGACCGTCGTATTGTCCGCAAAGGATGGCATCGGCGTGCCGTTCACCCCGGTCGAGAAGGTCCGGAAGATGTTCTTGACGTTGTACGGATCCTGACGGCTCCCGCGGAAGTTCCAGCACTTGTGCCAGTTGGCCGGCTGGATCGGGAAGCCCCAGTCGTCCTTCAGGTTGAACGCGTTGCCGTCCCCTCGGCCGTTCACACCGTGGCATTCGATGCATTTCTTGTCCACGATGAGCTGCGCGCCCTTCTCCAGAGACTCCTTGCTCGGCGAGATCGGCTTGAGGCTGTCGAGTTGCAGGATGGTGAACGTCTCGGTGTCCTTGTCGTCGAACTTCCGGTCTTTCACGAGCTGCGTGGTCACGAAGGCGATCACGTTCCGGCGCTGCTCATCGGTCAGAATCCCTTCCCACGAGGGCATCGCCGAGCCTGGCAGCCCGTGCGTCACCGTCTGAAAGAGGTCCTGTTGCGGCAGCGGCAGCTCGCCGCTGGCCGTGTGCCGGATCTTGAAGGTGCCCTGGTTGAAATTTCGCGGGCGCGGCCAGAGCCGGTCCGCGCCGGGCCCGTCACCCGACCCTTCCACACCGTGGCACCACACGCACTTCGTGAAGTACACGCGCTTGCCCGCCTCGATCTGCTCGGCGGACGGCATCGGCGGAAATTCTCCCTTCTTGAACCCGACCGGCAGCCCGTCGGTGGCGGCATCCTCGGCAAACGTCCAGACCGGGACGCTCCCGGAGACCACCACGCTGAGGCCCACCGCGGCGATCAGGAGAATGATTTTCTTGCTCTGTGCCCGAATGTCACGCATGGGTTTGCCTCGCCTCATATGAATTAGTCCCACGTCCGTGGATAGTAGCCGGTATGCCAGTATTCGAACAGAATCACCTTCCAGATCTCATCCGTGGTGAGGTGCTGCTCCCAGGGCGGCATCACCGAGGCCCAGGGGAATCCCTCCCGGGGCAGGCCGATGCCTCCCTTGGCCACCCGCCAGAACACGAAGGTCTCCTGCAGCTGCGCCAGCGTGCCCGGATCGGTAAAGTTCGCCGGAATCGGGTTGAAGGCAAAGGCGTGCAAGCCGCGGCCGTTCAGGTTATCCCCGTGGCAGAAGTGGCAGTTCTGGAAGAACACCTCGCCGCCTTCGCGGACGTACTTCAGATAGCCGGCCGCGTTCGGGTCCCAGGGATTGGCGTTGGGCTTCATCAGCCGGCCCATGCCCTGGTCCGTGATCAACCCGTTGCTGTATTCCTGGTCATACTTACCTTCCGGATTGGTGCGGAAGGGGCTCTGCGCCGTCTGGAGCACGAAGGTCTTGCCGTGTACCTTGGTGCTGGCCGGTGGGGCCGGATGCACCGTCCTCAATTCGATCGGCTCCTCCAGGCTCGGCAGGAACGCATTGTAGGAGAATCCCAGCAGCAGGAGCGGAATGCCGATCAGATAGAAAGTGCGCAACGCCTTGTGGAACGGCGTGACGGCATCCAGCACGTTCAGAATCGGCCGTTTGAACTCTCGCCAGCTGTCCTCGCTGCCGGACATCCACATGAAGATGGCCACCATGGCCACGGTCCCATAGATGGCCCTCACGCTGAAGGGAATCGGGGGATAGATGCGGAACTTCAGATACAGCACGATGAAGATCCAGAACGCGATGCCCTGCCAGAACTTGGGAATCCTGATTCCGGCCTTCGCCGCGAGCAGATAGCTCGCTAGCGTGAACACACCCACGGAGAACGCCAGCTCTAGCAGGATCTGGATGGGCATATATCCTTCGACGAGCTTGATGGTCGAGGACGGAAGGAGGCCCAGCGACACGATCAGGAGGATCGCGAAGCCTATCCCGCCGACGATGGCGGCTACCCATAAGAGCGCTGATTTCATCGTTCGTGTCTCCTTCTTGGAGTATTAACGGTCATGAAATCTTCGGAGGCGCCTTCCCTTCCTGCACCTGCGAGAGATAATCGATGATCTTATTGATGGCTCCGGCGCTGAGCTTCTGGCCGAAGATCTTGGGCATTACGTTGTCGGGGAACGGCTTAACCACGTACGTGCTGGGGCTTACCACCGACTCCATGATGTAGTCCCGCACGCTCTTGGCGTTGCCTTTGTAGTCGGGAGACTTGATGCGGACCGGCGCGTTCGTGCCCTCGACCAGCTTCGGCCCCACCGTGCCCATCGCTCCCGGAATCCCGGGGATCGTATGGCAGACGACGCACTGGGCCTTGGCGAAGATCTGATCGACCGGCTCCGTGCCGTCGGCCAGGAGCGCGCCCCCGGCGCCGGCCGGCTTGTCTTCCTGTTGCTTGGGCCGGTCTGCTTCCGGAATGAATTTCTCGTAGGCCTTGATGATCTCTTCGTACGATGGAGGCTCTTTGCCCTCGCGGACGTACATCCATGTATCCACCGCGGCCAGCTCGCCGAGCGACAGGGAGATGGGCGGCTTGTGGATCGACGGCATCGGGCTCTCTTTGTCGTTGGTGCCCTTCACGCCGAAGCCCGCGACTACATAGCAACTCGGACAGGCGTGCGACTCCGCGATGTACTCCTGGCCGCCTTCCGCCGTGCCGGCCCCCGGAAACGACTCTTTTTGGGTCGTGTCACGTTCCGCCGGCTTCCCTTTCTTGTAACGAGGATCCTCCAAGCGCTGCTTGGAACGGTCCGGAATGCCGAAGAGATTTGGCGCGCGCTCACTCAGAAACCCTTCATTGAACCCATGGCAGAGCGGGCACTGGCCCTTGCCGATCGCCCCCTGCACCTTGCTCTGTCCGATCCCGCCGAAGATGATCTTCTCGCCCTCATCGGCCAGCTGCTGCGGGGACATGCTGCTGAAATCGAGCTTGACCTCCGGCGGCGGGAATCCGCCCTCGACCTGCGGCAGCCAGTTCCCGTACCCGGAGAGGGCCGCCGCCACCAGGAACATGAACCCGCCGATCTTGAGCAAGGCGCTGACCTTGGAAAAGTACAAGGCCATCATGAAGGCCAACAGCGTGATCATGACGAGAGAGATGGGAAGCAAGCGGGAATTGCCGAAGAAGTTCAGCTTATAGTTGGCGATGGCGATGAACACCATGACGGTGGCGACCATGCCGATGAAGGTCTTGAACGCCGCGTGCCTGTCTTTTTTGACTGCGTAAAAATAGATGAGAAAGCCGCCGAGAATGATAAGCGGCCACATGCCGAGTTGAAGGCCTGCTTTAAGCAACTCAACCACGTGTCAGTCCTCCCTCGCTGCGCCCCGTCTCAACAGGGCGCAGCTTGAAATGTCCAGTAGGAGCCAAATTGGGGTCAATGCCCGACGGCAGGCTCCGGCGCCCTTCCAGGAGCCGGCACTTTCGCCTCGACCGGTGCCTTTTTCATCCCCAGTGTGCCAAGCCAGAAGACGAACAGGATGCTGACCCAGAAGAACAACACATTGAACGAAATCATGTTGGCGGCAAACCCCGTGGTGTGCGTATAGGCCCAGGGGGAATTGTCGCGCATGATCTCATTGACGTGCCAGAACAGCCGGACGGACGACCGGATGTACCCCATGAGCCCCATCATCCAGGTGAAGGCCGTGGCCAGCATGATCAACGCATACTGAGAGCGCGTGGAGATCTTGCCCCATTCCACCGGTCCGCTCGTCTTGGCGCCCTTCAACATGGACAAGTTGAGCGCGCTCATGAAGAACAGACACGACAGGGTCGACGCCACCTGCGGGACCGAGAGTCCCACGCGGACGTTGGCCGGGATGTAATACCCGTAGATGGCCAGCCAGATGATGTTCAGGTACGCCATCCCGAAGAAACAGCTCATGAAGATGTTCCCGAACTTGGCCCACGACACCACCGGGACCTTGTTGCCGCGCTGATACCAGATGAACGTCAGCACGGTGGTGGTGATGATCACGTTGATGCCGCCGTTCTTGGCCGACATCACGCCGTAGTTGCCGAGCACGGGATGCTGCTGGCCGCCCATCGCCTTGAGCTCGGCCGGAGTCATGACCATGGTATGGGGAGTGATAAAGATCAGGAAGCTGCAGACCAGGACAAAGACGAGGTACTTGATGTAGCGCTGGTACTTCTCGGCGCCGGACATCCGTCCCATCGCCTGCCACAGGTAATAGTTCGTGCTCAGGAACAGGATGCCGATCATCGTCGCCTGGATGATGAACAGCCACGCCAGGAGACCGCCCATCAGGGTGATGCCCATCTGCTGCCGGTACGCGTACACCTCGCGCATCAGCCAGTAGCCGGCGAAGGGCAGCGGGATCAGGAAGGCCACCCCGATCGCCATGGCGATGTACCCCATCCAGTCGTAGTGCGCGCGCTCCTCATCGGTCTTCGCCGAGAGGAAGCGGTAGGCCGCGTACGCCGCCACCACGCCGCCGCCGAAGGCCATGTTGCCCAGGATCCGGTGCACGTTCAGCGGGTTCCACAGCGCGGTATGGATCACGTGCCAGATGTTCCCGAGGAAACGTCCCTGCTCATCCACCCCGGCCGGCGACATCATGAAGCCGATCCAGGAGTTGGCCAGGAACATGAGCACGGTGCCGATGACGTTCAGGATGACGGCCATGCTCAGGTGCAGCCACTTGAGCAACCCGTCCTTCATCTTGTCCCAGCCGTAGTAGTAGATGTACAGGGTGCCGCTCTCCGCCACGAACATCAGCGCATAGATGTGCATGACCGGACGGAAGATGCTGGAGAGGTACCCGAAGAAGGCCGGATAGAGGGTCAGGAACGTAAAGATCAGGATGCCGCCGAGGATCGCCGTCAACGAATAGGCGGTGAGGCTGATCTTCACGAAGTCGTAGGCCAATTGGTCGTACTTCTTCGCCATAGCCTTGTCCTTGGTCACGACCCCGATGAACTCGATGATCATGCAGAAGATCGGGACGGCCAGGACGAAGCTGCCGTAGTAGAGGTGCTGCTGGTTCGCGAACCAGAGGAGGACACGGCTCTCAAAATTGTAGCGCGGATAGTACTGCGGGTTGTCCGCGGTCTTCGGGGCCGGCGCGCCTGAGACGATCCCTTCGACCTTGTAGTAGACGTCGCGCCCCTTCTCCACCTTGGGGGCCTTGGCCGCGTCACCGCCCTCCGGAGCCTTGACCGCATCCGGCGGAGGACCGCTGGGAGCGGGCACCGCCCCTCCTCCCGCCAGCGCCGGCAGCGACGTGATGATCGGCAGGGCCAGCATGCCGATGATCGCCACGACGGCGACCACCGACCAGACTTTGTTACGG
>CAYJUM010000011.1:0-47964 GCA_964373355.1 uncultured Nitrospirales bacterium
AGGCTCCCGCAGTCTGGGCGGCCTCCACGCCCTTTTGGGCCGACTCAAGTTGCTGAGCGGGCGGCTGGGCACAGCCCACCACTAGGGCCGCTCCCCCTATCACGCTGATGCAGGCTATCCATTGCATCCAGACGCTCATAACAAACCCCCTTTCCCATTCGCGTCGGCCGTATCATGTAAACGTAATTGCAGCCTTGCACAGAGGATGCCTAGAATCGTGATTCACGGCCTAGGTGCGCTCAGTGTTATGAAATTGAGGACTTGCGCACGGCGGGAGAGAGTCAGTTGATGATTCAGGCAATGCGCTGAGGCGCTTCCTGCAAAAATTGCAGCTTTGCCTACATACCTCGAGGGAACTTGAGATAATTCCTGCGAAGATAAGCCAGATTAGCCGAGAGAGGCGAGAGATAAGGAGGCAAGCAAGAATTGCGCGGCTACTTGTTGCGCAAGTTCAGCTTGTCGACAGCAATTAGTCTCTGATGCCGTACTCTTTGATTTTATACTGGAGCGCCCTGAGGCTGATCCCCAGGAGCTTGGCGGCTTTTTCCCGGTGGTTCGTCACTTCCGCCAGCGTTCGCCGGATGACTTCGCACTCGATCTTCTGCAAGGAGGTACCCAAGGCAATGAGCATCGTGCGCTGCTCTTCCTGACTGGCTTGAATTTCTTCGGGAAGATGCTGAGGGTGAATCATTTTGTCCGGCACCGTTACGACCAGTCGTTCAATCACGTTGCGGAACTGACGAATATTCCCTGGCCAACTGTACGACCGTAGAAGTCGCATGGCCTCTCCGGAGACCTCCTTGGGCTCGCGCTGATGCCGGCCTGAGAATTCACGGAGGAAGCTGTCGATCAAGAGCGGAATGTCATCCCGACGCTCCCGCAACGGCGGGAGCCGAATCGGCACTACGTTGAGCCGATAGTAGAGGTCTTCCCGGAAGTCGCCTTGCTTCACCGCTTCGGCAAGGTTGCGATTCGTCGCGGCAATAATGCGCGTATCAACCATCACGACCTTTGTGCCGCCGAGGCGGCGAAACTCCTTCGTTTCGATCACTCGCAGAAAATCCACCTGCGACTTGGCTGAAAGTTCCCCTACTTCATCAAGGAATAGCGTGCCGCCATCCGCCAACTCAAAGCGGCCCATCTTCATCCCCGTGGCTCCGGTAAAGGCCCCTTTTTCGTAGCCGAACAATTCGCTCTCCAGCAGGTTTTCGGGAAGCGCGCCACAGTTTAAGCTCACGAAGGGGCCAGCCGCCCGTGGACTCCTATGATGGATGGCCCGGGCGACCAGTTCCTTGCCAGTCCCGCTCTCTCCGACGAGCAGCACCGTCACGTCGCTGCTCGCCACCATCTCCACAAGGTTGTAGATCCGGTGCATAGGTTCGCTGTCACCGATCATCTCCTCGAAGTGACTCCTTGTGACGAGCCGGTCGCGAAGCTGTGCGTTCTCAGTCGAAAGGAGATGGCGCTCCAGGGCTTTTTCAACCACTATCGGGAACCGCTCACGATCGATCGGTTTCGTGATATAGTCGTACGCGCCGAGCTGCATGGCTTCTACCGCCGTCTCGATTGAGCCATACGCCGTTATAATCAGGATTTCGGTCTGGGGAGCGGCTACCTTCGCGTGCCGCAGAACCTCCATGCCCCCCTTACCAGGCAGCTTGAGATCCGTGATAATCAAATCAATTGGGGTCCCTTCCAGAAGGGTGAGCCCTTCCTCCGCCGTTCCCACGGCGTGGGCCCGATACCCGCGCTTTTCCAGCATCGTGACGAGGGCGTTGCGGATATTGACCTCGTCCTCAATGATAAGAACTTCGGTGTGGCTCTTCATTGCCCCACCATGACTCCTGCCCCCTGCGGGGCAAGCGGCAGCCTGATTACAAAGGTCGTCCCGCTTCCCTGCGAACTGGAAACCTCAATGACGCCTCCGTGATCCTGGATGATGCGGTAGGCAATGGCAAGCCCTAAGCCGCTCCCGTTGGCTTTTGTTGTGTAGAAAGGATCGAACAATCGAGACAGGTGCTCGCTCTTGATGCCGACTCCGGAATCCTGCACTACAATCTCCGCCCAGCCTTTCCCGTCCGCCTCTCGTTCTCTTACCGTAATGCAACAGGCACCGCCTTCCGGCATCGCCTGGAACGCGTTCACGACAATGTTCAGGAGCACTTGGCTGATTTGCGTTTCGTCTCCGTGCACCGTCCGCAGTTTCTCCGGGACCACGCTGTCGAGCCGTATCCGCCGCTCCTCCGCCTCGTGCTCCAAGAGCGAGACGACGTGGGTTACCACGGCCATGAGACCCACCTCCTGAAGTTGCAGAGGCCCCGGCTTCGCAAACTTCAGAAAGTTGTCCAGGATCGCGGACAGCCGGCGACATTCGGCATTCAACACCTTGAGATATTGGGCCGCAGGCGAAGACAAACTGCCCCGCTCGCTTAACTCTTCCTCCAAGAGATGAAGATTCAGGTCCACGGCACTCAGCGGGTTCCGCAACTCATGGGCCATGCCTGCGGACAACGTATGGAGGGCCGCCAGTTTTTCCGCGACATGCACGCGTTGCTCAAGGGCTATCCAGAGGGTGACGTCCTTTGCCAACAAGATCACACCCGCTCCATGGCCATCATCGCCGGCCAGTTCCGCCGTGCTCACACGGATCGTCCGCACGCCCCCATCCGACTCCGCCTCGTACTGCAAATCCTTGTGATCGACATATTCCGAAGCCTGCAGCGCTCTGTCCAGGACGATTCTGATCGCATGTCCTTCGGGAAAGACAGCTTCATACGTGTGCCCAAGCAGGGCTTGCGAGGAACGCTGGAGGAGCGCCTCTGCACTTGGGGTCACGGCGGTAATCAGGCCGCTCCGGTTGATGGTCAGCACCCCCGTTGGAATGCTTTGCAAAATGTTGCGAGCAAGCCCCTTCACTTGCTCCAGCATTCGGCGCGTATTCTGGTAATGGATGAAGGTAATCACGGCTGCAATGCCGATCGCGCTCACGAGAAACAGCAGGATGGCAATGGCGATCAGGTCCTGGCGGGATTGCCAAAGTGCTGGAAATAGCTCGCTCGGCACGCTCTTCCCCCCCGTGAGGCCATGCATGAGAAAGTTCTCACGTTCAAGGCTGAACAGGAGAATCACGGAAATCGCGACCGCAAGAATGAGCAGGACAGAGCCGATCAACTTCAGGGGGATCACGCGGAAGAGTGTGACGTCTTGAGCTGGACGAAACATTTATGAATGGGAATTTCTATGGGGGTCGGACTTCATGCTAGCATAAAGCTAGCCGTCCGTTCATCTGAGGGCAGCGCGTCGCTGTCAGCAACGACTCCAGGCTACTTCGCCCGATCCTTGGACGAGCTAAGCCGTAGCCGCCTATTCTTGAGTTCTCGCCGACAATCTGGGCAGAGATTCCGGAGACTCAAATCATCATAGACCAAGACTCGCGATAGTCGGGCACAACGGTCACAGTATTGAGGGAAGCTGAGAGGACATGGTTCTGATGTCTGGTCGCTCATCGCTCTCCTTCCTTTAAGGTTTTCTCGCACAATGTGACCATGGGGTACCATGAAACGAGCGGGCGACTGCCGATCGGTGAAAACAGCGAGGGCAGAGGAGCCGTTGTCTTCGGGGGTCAAAGAAAAGCTTCGGCGAGGGCTTTCCGCAGCGTTCACACTCGTGATCCGGGGGCTCTACGCCCCACTCTTCCTCAGTGCCCATGAGGCGCCCCGGATGGCTTTCTGTATGAACCTATCAGCTTTTCGGAGGTTCTACGCCGAAGATCCGTGCCGTCGCGTCTGGAGAATCGGGTGCCATCAGTCGGAAGAGGGGGAATACAATCCTCACAGTAGAGCTGTTCTGTCACTTTGTCCCAAATCGCTAGAGAAAGGTCCCTCTTGCAGGCACAACAGGCGAGAGGTTTCATAGCCCTCCCTGCGGAGACGCTGTGGGGCAAACTCCGCTCCCGTTGCCCGGGAAGAGAGCAATCAATATGCCCCGAGCTGCAAAGGGCCTGGATTGCGAGATGTGAGCGGAAAAACAGCGAATTCTGGGCGGCTGTGAAACTGCAAGAGATTGCTCGCACGGTTGATGGAGCGGCTTGTGCAGGATTTGCATGGTGAGGAGACGGCACGTTCATGCCGTGCTCGCAGAACCCTCCGATCAGACAGCAAGAATTCAATCTGAATCATGCGCAATGAGATGCAAAAACTGCGTCTTCTGGACTCCGGCACGCTCGCGGAGCAGTTTCCTCCGGGTTCCTTGGTCCACGGACCCGGCCACGCCCTCGAAGCGTGTTCTCCCCGCCCCGGCTCTGCCGTCTTGTGATTCGGACAAGCGCCGAGGCCAGGCCCTCAAAGCGCATCGCTAGGTTTCTCTACAGCCCGCTCCACAACGTTCATCGTTTCACCGGCGGACGCTCGCGGCAATTATTACGGCATGCTCGATGCTTGAAGCTGCCCTCAGAGGCATCACAACCACGGGTGTCGAAAGGAGCCACGCTGTGAGCGCCAATACGGCTCACTCGTCTAGCCGCAGCAGGTCTTATAAGCTGCGTGGGACGGTCGTCTCCGTAGACCTCGTCACCCACACCATCATGATCCTCCCTTCTGCCCATGATGGGACGAGAGTCCGTCTCCTGACGGTGACACCGCACAGCGAGATCCATTGCGGAGAGGAACCCAAGACGTTGGCCGACGTGATTGTCGGAGACTGGGTCCAGGTCCATTTTCTCCATGAGAAAGAGCGAGTCATCCTCAAGAAGCTTTCTATGCCTCGCGGCATGGTCAAGAACTCGCCTCATCAAGCCTCCTGATAGGGCAGCGCACGCTTTTCTCGCACGGACGTTCCGGGGAGGATGAATGGCATGCGAGCGATGGCGGTGGGTGGGCAAAGACCATGTGTCACGAACATAGAGTTGAGCTGCCTTTTACAGGCCTTATCCGGTTAGCACGTGGAGGGGGCTTATTCGATGTCGTAGGCGCGGAGCTTGTTGTAGAGGCTGGCCCGGCTGATCTTCAGCGCGCGGGCGGCGCGGGTCTTCTTGCCCGAAGCCTGGCGAAGCGCTTCCAGGATGCGCGTCCGCTCGGCGGTCCGCGACGCATGCCGGGCGACGCTTCGCAGGTCGGTCGCGGCGGCGTCGGCATCCGCCGCATCGGGGAAAAAGTCACGTGCGGCGAGTTGAGCGCCTTGTGCCGTCACCACGGCCCGCTCGATCGTGTGCTTGAGCTCCCGGACATTCCCCGGCCAGGGCGCCGCCGCGAGCGCCCGCACGGCCTCGGCCGCCACCGGCCGGACCGGCCTGCGGTGACTCCTGGAGGCCAGCTCGACGAAATGGCCGACCAGCAGCGGAATGTCGTCGCGGCGGTCCCGGAGGGCGGGGACGGCGAGCGGCAGCACCGCCAGCCGATAGTAGAGATCCTCCCGAAACTTCTTCGCCTTGACCAGGTCCAGCAGCGGCTCATTGCTGGCCGAGATGATCCGGACATCCACCTTGATCGAGCGGCTCGAGCCGACCGGCTTGAGGTCACCCTCCTGGAGCACCCGGAGCAGTTTGGCCTGGAAGTGCGGGCTGGTGTTGGCGACCTCGTCCAGGAACACCGTCCCGCCGTCCGCTTCCTCAAACAAGCCTTTTTTCGAGGCGGTTGCGCCGGTGAACGCGCCTTTCACGTGTCCGAACAATTCGCTCTCGAGTAATGACTCCGGGAGCGAGCCGCAATCCACCACGATGAACGGCCGATCGCACCGCGGGCTGAGGCGGTGGATGGTCCTGGCGACGAGCTCCTTCCCCGTGCCGCTCTCCCCCTCGAGGAGGACGGTCGCTTGGCTCTCGGCGACCAGCCGGATCATCTCAAAGAGTTTCTGCATCAGCTCGCTCGCCCCCACGATCTCCCCGAGGTGGTCCTCGCGCGGCACGGCCTCACCCTGTCTCCCGGGGACTATGGGATGATCGTTCTCGGATTGGGCAGGGCCGGCTTTCAGAAACTCCATGACGTACTGGGCACGCCCGTCGGCGGTGAAGAGGGGGAACGCCCGTGCGCACGCGACGGAATGCGGCCGGCCGCTCTGAAAGACTTCGCGCGCCGGACAGGACAGGCACGGCTCGTCTCGTTGAAAGAACACGGCGTAACATTTCGCCCCATCTCCGGGCGCGCGGGCGGCGGGCTGGTTGCTATAGATGATGGTGCAGTCGCGGTCGATGACCGTGACGGGCTGGGGGATCTGATCCGCCAGGGTTCTGATCGCGTCGAGCCGCGCGGAGAGGACGGCATCGACTGGGCTGGCGCAAGGGTCGTGAGATCCGGCCATCTCTATGGTCCTTCTCTGGTTTTCGTGTCAGACGCCGTTCCGCCCATCCAGGATTGTCCGGATGGCCGTTTTGAGCTCTTCCATGCGGACCGGCTTATCGAGGAACACACCGACTCCGCAGCGGAATGCTTCGGCTTTGGTCTTCGCGTCGCCGAAGGCCGTCATCAGGATGATCGGGCACCCCGGCGCGACGGTGTTGAGGCGGCAGATGTAATCCAGACCGCCGGCCGGCATCCGCAGGTCGGTCACGATGAGATCGGGACGAACTTTCTCGACCTGCCGGAGCGCTTCATCCCCGTCGGCGGCTTCCGCGATGTGATACCCCATGTCCCAGAGCTCATCGCAGATGAGGCTTCGCATGGCTGCATCGTCCTCGACCAGGAGCACGATCTGCTGTTTCGCATCCACCTTGGCTTTCATTGCCGCTTGGGTTCCTTTCCTGGACCGGCTGTACCCATCGGCTTCCTTCAATCCGCATGCCCGACGCGGTGTCGGCAGGCCAGGACGATCCCCTGTAAAAACAGGAGCTTAGAGCCGTGGGTTCTGGGCGGCAGGATGGCTTGTCGAGGTCGTGCAGCCAAACACCACACTGGCCCGACAGGTACTGGCGCAGGATGCCCCAGTCGGGGAAGGGTGCACTATGAAGGGTGAGGGGGGGAAGGAGACAAGAGAAGAAGAAACCGTGCGGCGTCAGGCGACACCCCGGGGTTCCGACTGACGCCGCACGACTGCGCCTTACGGCTTCTCGTACAGCGGCAGCGTGATGGTGAAGGTGGTGCCTTTGCCGGGCTCGCTGTTCACGGTAATTGTCCCTCGGTGCTCTTGGATAATCCCTTGGACCACAGTCAGGCCGAGCCCGGTCCCCTTTCCCACTTCCTTGGTGGTGAAGAACGGCGCGAAGATCTTCGAGAGATCCTCTTTGGAAATGCCGCAGCCGGTATCGGTGATGGTGAGGACCGCCTGCCCCCCGGCCTCCGTCAGGCCGACCCGTAAGGTCCCGCCCTCCGGCATGGCATGAACGGCGTTGATGAAGAGATTCAGCAGGACCTGGCTCATCTGGTCCGCATCGGCGTGGACGTTCGGCACCTGCCGCCTGAAGTCGGTCTCAACCTGGACGCGGTGCTTCCGTAGCCGTTCCTGCAGGATTTCCAGGCTGTCTTCGATGGTCTTTCGAAGCTCCAACGGTCCGAGCTCGCTGGGCCGGCGCCGGGCGAACGTCAGGAGCTGGTTCATGATCTTCGTGATCCGCTCCACCTGGGTCACGATGGTCCCGAGCCCCTTCTTGATCGTGTCGTCCTCGGTCTTGCGCATCAAGAACTCGGCCCGGCCGAGGATGACGTTCATGGGCGTCCCGATTTCGTGCGCCATGCCGGACGCGAGGGTCCCCAGTTCCGCGACCCGTTCCGTCCGCCGGAGCTGCTCCTCGATGTTCTTGCGCTCGGTGATGTCCACGACCGAGGCCAGCACGCGGGGTCCTTCGGCGGTACGAATGGGGTTCAACCCGATTTCTACCGGGATCTCCTTGCCGTCCTTGCGCAAGCCGAACAGGTCGCGGCCCTTGCCCATCTGCCGGGGCTCGGGATGAGCGAAGAAATCCGTGCGCTGCCGGCGGTGTTTCTCGCGAAGCGCTCCCGGCAGGAGTATCTCGACCGGCTGGCCCAGCAGTTCCTCCCGGGAGTAGCCGAACTGCGTTTCGATCTGCGCATTCACCAGCAGAATGCTGCCGCGCTCGTCCACCATCAACATGCCGCTGGGAGAGGCCTCCACCGTCAGGCGAAACTGCTCCGCGGTCTCCAGCAACTGCTTTTCGGTCCGCTTGAGCTCGGTGATGTCGATCCCGGCGCCGAGGACGTACTCCACGGCTCCCTTGCCGTCTGCCACGTAGGTGGCATTCCAGGCGATCAGTCGTCGCTCGCCCCGCTTGGTGACCCAGTGATTCTGGTAATTCGTCAGGACCCGGCCCGCGGTGATCTCCCTGAAGACGCCTTTCACGGACTCAATATCTTCGGGAGGAAGGAGTAAGTCCCACACATGGCGCTGCCGGACTTCTTCGAATGAATACCCGCTGATGACTTCACACGCCCGATTGAACTTCACGATGCGGCCGTCTGCGTCCAGCACGATGACGAGGGCCCCGGAGGTCTCCAGCACCGACGCGATAAAGTCGCGCTCCTTTTCCAGGTCTTTCTTCTTCTGCGAGAGCCCCTTCTCCAGATCGCGGCTCAGCTCGGCGAGCTGGCGGTTGGCAAGCTCCAGCTTCTCGGACCCCTTCTGAATGTAGGCTTCGATGGCAAGCTGAATGTCCAGGAACACGACCTTCGTGAGCGCCGCACGCAGAAATTCTCCCTGGGCCGGTTTCGACCGGTATTCCTTCTGAATCAGTGTAGTGAGCAGGTTCAGGTACAGGGCATAGGCGCCGAGGTACCACTGCGGGGTCAGGCCGATCCGATCGTGAACCTGGCCGATCCGCAGCCGGTCGTCCCGGTACCGTTCATCGTACGGTCCCGTCACGAGCGAGATGAGATAGCGTTTCTGGGCGTCCTTGAGGCGGGTCGCAATGAGCTCGTCGGAGAGCAGCCGGCGGGTGTCCGGGAACTGCAGGAGATGACGGTAGAAGGCACCCACCAGATCCTCCACATGCCGCGCCATCAGCGGCTGCAGGGTCCGGAGCGCTGTTTCCTCTTCAGTCGTCAGGAGGAGGTAGTCTTTGCGGGGCTGCCAACTCATAGTCGGTGAAGGGTGCGGGGGGAAGGGCAAGGGGTACAACGACGGAGTCGGTTCCTCTCACCTTTCACTCTTCACCCTTCACTCCTCACTGCTTTCGATTTCGGCCAGCTTGCGATACAGCGTCTTGCGGTCGATGCCGAGCGCCTGGGCCGCCTGGTACTTGTTGCCGCCCAGCTTCTCCAGGACGCGGAGGATGTACTCCTTTTCCACGTCCTGGAGCGGCAGCACCCGGTCGGCGCCTTCCTCGATCACCTGCCGCACGCCGCGCGTGCCCTGGATCATCGGCGGGAGGTCATCCGGCATGACCTTCTCGCCACGCGCCAGCGTCACCGCCCGTTCGATCACGTTTTCAAGCTCCCGGACATTCCCCGGCCAGGCATAGTCCACGAGCAGCGCCAGGGCCGGCTCGGCAATGCCCTGGAGCGGCTTCTGCCGGGTCTCGGCGCACTTCCGGAAAAAGGCGTCCGCCAGCAGCGGGATGTCCTCCCGGCGCTCCCTCAGGGCGGGCAGCCGGATCTCGATCACGTTGAGGCGGTAGAACAGGTCTTCCCGGAACCGTTTCGCCTTCACTTCCTCGGTCAGGTTCAGGTTCGTGGCCGCGATGAGGCGGACATCCACCGCGACGGACCGCGTGGCTCCCACGCGGCGGATCTCCCGCTCCTGAATGGCCCGCAGCAGCTTGGCCTGGAGCGTGAGCGGCAGCTCGCTGATCTCATCGAGAAACAACGTGCCGCCGGTGGCCTCCTCGAACAGCCCACGCTTGTCGGTCTTGGCATCCGTGAACGCCCCGCGCACGTGGCCGAACAACTCGCTCTCCAGCAGCGCCTCGGGAATTGCCGCGCAATTCACCGCCACGAACGGCGCCTCCCGCCGGTCGCTGTTGTAATGGAGGGCTTTGGCCACGAGCTCCTTGCCGGTCCCGCTTTCGCCGGTGATGAGGACGTTGGTGGGGCTGTTTGCGACCCGGCGGATCAGGTCGAAGACCTCGCGCATCGGCTTGCTCTTGCCCAGGATCTGATGAAAGCTGTAATCCTTCAGCACCTCGCGGCGCAGGCGGTTGACCTCCCGCCGCAGCGCCGCCTCCCGGGCGGCCCGCTCGGTGACACGAAGCAGCTCCTCATTCTTGACCGGCTTGATGAGATAGTCGTACGCGCCCTGCTTCATCGCCTCGATCGCGGTCTCCACCGACCCGAAGGCCGTCATCAGGATGACGTTGGTGTCCGGAGCCTCGCGTTTGATCTCGGCCAGGAGCTCGAGGCCGGGCATTTCCTTCATACGGAGGTCGGTCAGGACCACCGGATACTCCGCTTCCGTCATCAGCTTCAGGGCTTCGCGGCCGCTCCCGGCCACCGCAACCTGAAAGCCGCGCTCGTGCAGGATATCCCTGAGGAGAGCCCGCATCTCGGCTTCGTCGTCCACGATGAGAATCTTGCCGGGAGTGTCGGCCATGGCGCCCGTACAGTAAAGCCTCGGGCCCCGGAGGTCAAGGCGCAGTGCGGGTAGGATGCCTCTTGCGGTTCGAGGCCGTACGGCGGATCATAGGCCATGCCGCGTGCCGTCGAGCGGGAGATCACGGTCGGTGCGAATGGGGTCGAGCTCCAGGGTGTTTTGGCGGTGCCCACACCTGCCCGCGGCGTCGTGCTGTTCGCGCATGGGAGCGGGAGCGGAAGGCTGAGCCCGAGAAATCGCTTTGTGGCCGAGGCGCTGCAGGCCGGGGGATTGGCCACGCTCCTGATCGATCTCCTGGCGGAGGACGAAGCGAAGGACCGCGCCAAGGTGTTCGATATCGCTCTTCTGGCGGACCGCTTGCTGGCGGCCTCGGCCTGGCTGGCTCAGGAGCCGGCGACCCGCCGGCTGGCCCTGGGCTATTTCGGCGCGAGCACCGGCGCCGGCGCGGCCTTGCAGGCGGCGGCCCGCGCGCCGGAGCGGGTGGCCGCGGTCGTCTCGCGCGGGGGCCGGCCGGATTTGGCGGCGCCCTACCTCCCCAGGGTCACGGCGCCGACGCTCCTGATCGTCGGCGGCCATGATGAGCCGGTCATCCGGATGAACGAGGAGGCCCTGGCGCTGCTGCGATGCCAGAAGGACCTGATGATCGTACCCGGCGCGACACACCTCTTCGAAGAGCCGGGAACGCTCGAGCAGGTGGCCGCGTTGGCGCGGGATTGGTTCGTGCGGTATCTCGTCGGGCGTGAGGCGCCCCCCCGTAAAGAGTGAAGGGTGAGGGGACGGAAACGCTGAATGCTGAACGAGATACGTCACCTCTAAATAACGAATCACGGGCTTCGTGAATCACGAATCACGCCACCGCTCAATCATGGCTTCAGAAGGGAGCGTCCAGCCGTTCTACCTGCCGGCGCAGGACGCTGAGTCCGGCTATCTCGTGCTGCGCGACGGCTCGACGGCTGCGCTCCGGCTGGCCCGCCCAGAGGACTGTGACGCCCTGCGCGTCTTTCTGGAGGGCTTGCCCGCGGACCTTCAGCGGGACCGGTTCCTCTCTGATCCGTCGCCGGAGGGCATCCGGGCTCTCTGTGATCCATCCCATCCGGGAACGCGCCTCACGCTGCTCGTGAGCCGCATCGTGGAGGGCCACGCGCGGATCATCGCGGCGGGGTCCTATATCGCGAGCCGCGACGACGCCGCAGCGATCGGCCTCGCCGTCGAGCAGGATTTTCACGGCAAGGGCCTGGGCAGCCTGTTGCTGGAGCGCCTGGCGCTGCTGGCGATCCGGCACGGGTTCGTCCGGCTGCGGATCGGCATCCGGGCGGACAACCGGCCCATGCGGGAGGTGCTGCGCGAGTCCGGTTTCGAGCTCACGGAAACGCCGGCCGACGGCGACACGGTCGTGGAGCTGTCGCCGGCGCCGACGGCCGCCAGCCTCAGTCGGTCCGAGGTCCGCGACCGGATCGCCACGATCGCCTCGCTTCGTTGTTTTTTTCATCCGCGCGCCATCGCCGTGATCGGCGCCTCGGCCGAGCCGAACACGATCGGCCACCGGGTCCTTGAGGCGGTCCGGCTGGGCCGGTTTCAGGGGCCGATCTATCCGGTCAATCCCAAACATCGGACCATCGCCGGGCTCCCCACTTACGCCTCGGTTCGCGACGCGCCCGGGCCGGTGGACCTCGCCGTCATCCTCGTACCCCGCCAGGCGGTCCTGTCCGTGGTCGATGACTGCGCGGCCAAGGGCGTGCGAGGGCTCATCGTCATCACGGCCGGATTTGCCGAGGTCGGTGAGGAGGGCCGGGCGCTCCAAACCCGCCTGCTCGACCGCGTCCGGCAGCATGGCCTGCGCATGATCGGCCCCAACTGCATGGGCCTGTTGAACACCGATCCGGACGTCCGGCTGAACGCCACCTTTGCGCCGCTCCTTCCGGACCCCGGCCCGGTCGCCATGTCGTCGCAGAGCGGGGCGCTGGGCCTCGCGATCCTCGCCGCGACGCGCCGGTTTCATCTCGGCATTTCGAGCTTCGTCAGCGTGGGGAACAAGGCCGACATCTCGGGAAACGATCTGCTGCAGTACTGGGAGGAGGACGCGCGGACGGCCGTCATCCTGCTCTACCTCGAGTCTTTTGGGAACCCGTGCCGGTTCGCGCGCATCGCCAGACGGGTCGGCCGTCGCAAGCCGATCGTGGCGGTGAAGGCGGGCCGCACGCCCGCCGGACGGCGCGCCGCCAGCTCCCATACCGCCGCGCTGGCCTCGAGCGAGACCGCCGTGGAGGCTTTGTTCCACCAGACCGGCGTCGTGCGCGCCGACACGCTCGAAGACATGTTCGCGCTCGCGGGCGCGCTGGCCAGCCAGCCGCTCCCGCCCGGCCGCCGCGTGGCGATCGTGTCGAACGCCGGCGGCCCGGCGATCCTCTGCGCGGACGCCTGCGAGGCGGCCGGGCTCGTGATTCCGAGACTCTCCGATGAGACGCGCGGGCGGCTGGCCGCCTTTCTCCCACAGACCGCCAGCGTGCTGAACCCCGTCGATCTCATCGCCTCGGCCGGGCCCGAGGAGTACCGGCGCGCCATCGAGATCCTCCTTGCCGCGGAGGAGACCGATGCCGTGATCGTGCTCCACGTGCCGGTGGATCCCTGCGATCCGCAGGGGATCACCGAGGCGATCCGCAACGGGATCCGGGCGGGCCGCGCCAGCGGCGCCGGCAAGCCGGTGCTCCTGTGCTGGATGGGACAGCAGGATGCGCCCGCGCCCATCATGCTGGAGACCGAGACGATTCCCGCCTACACGTTTCCGGAGACGGCCGCGCGGGTGCTCGGCAAGGCCGCCGTCTACGCAGAATGGCGCCGTCAGCCGGTGGGCGCGGTGCCGGATTTTCCCGACCGGGACCTCACCGCGGCGAAGCGCATCTGCCGGGCGGCGAGGGAGTCTGGCGGCGCCGGATGGCTGTCCGCGGACGAGGTCCGGGAGATCCTGGCCGGCATGCGCTTGCCACTTCTGCCCGGCGGCGTGGCGAGGACCGCGGAAGAGGCGGTCGTCCTGGCCGACCGGATCGGCTATCCCGTGGCGGTGAAACTGGCCTCGCGCGCAGTCCTGCACAAGACCGAGGTGGGCGGGGTGGAGCTGGGGCTCCCGGATGCCGCGGCGGTCCGGCGCGCCTTCGCCGCCATCCGGGAGCGGCTGAAGCGCCGGGACGCGCCGGAGGCAATGGACGGGGTGCTGGTCCAGCCGATGGTCTCCGGAGGCGTGGAGCTCATGATCGGCATGGCGCACGATCCGCTGTTCGGACCGGTCGTCGCGTTTGGCCTGGGCGGAATCCACGTCGAGATCCTGAAGGACGTGGTGTTTCGCATCACGCCGCTGACGGACCGGGACGCCGCCGAGATGGTCCAGGGCATCAAGGGCTATCGCCTGCTGGAGGGATACCGCGGCCACCCGGCTGCCGACATCAAGGCGGTCGAAGAGGTCCTGCTGAGGGTGTCACGGTTGGTGGAGGAGATCCCGGAGATCAGCGAGCTGGACCTGAACCCGCTCTTTGCGCGACCTCCGGGTCAGGGCTGCCGGATCGTGGATGCGCGGATCCGCGTGAGCCAGTGAGGAGTAAAGGGTGAGGAGGCAGGGGTTAGGAGAAGGGGATTTCCGAGCACGGTCCAGGCGCATGTCCCTGGTCTGCGTCGTTACCCCTGACTCCTTCCTCCTCACTGTTTGCGGTAGTCGTCGAGCGAACGCCGGATGATGCCGCTCGAAAGCGATCGGTACGCGCCGGCGAGCGCACGCACGCCGATCGTGGTCAGGCGCTGGTCCTGATTGAACAGCAACCCGCGCAGGTTCTGCGGAATCCGGCGGCGCGCGTCCCGGAAGAATTCCCCGGCCAGCTCCCAGCCTTCCCGATCCCCCTCCCGCTCCTGCCGGGCGGCCTGAAGCGCCGTGGCGGCGATCGTCAGCAGATCCTCGCCGACCGCTTCGATCCGATTCTGCCGTCCCTGATCGTCTTTCAGCGCCGCGCGGCGCAGGGCCATGGCATAGAAGATGGCCCGCGCGAGACGCCGGCTCGTTCGCTCCACGTAGCGCAGGACCTGCTCCAGCTCGGGGGGCTGTGTCATGCGGGCCGGAAGCCGGCGCCGTCTCCATTGGCGGAGGTACCACGGCAGATAAAAACGGAGCAGCGTGAACAGCTCGCGCAGGCGCCAGGTCGCGGTCAGGTCCTCGCTGAAATACCGCTGGGCGCGCTCGAGGTGCAGATGGAGGCCCTCGCGCGCGACGAACGGCCGGAGGATATCCGTGGCTCCCTCTCCGATCCGGTACATCTCGGCGTCCCGGACCAATTGTTCGATCGGAAAGGCGGGCTCCCCACGCTGCCGCTTCGAGTCGGCGGTCTCATAGCCCATCCCGCCAAAGATGATCTGGGCGTCCCGCAGGAACTGGATCGTCTTCTCCGACGCGAACATCTTGGCGAGGGCCGCTTCGATCCGGACGTCGTAGCGCTTCTGATCGGCCATGTGCCAGACCAGCGCCGCCAGCGCCTCCATGGCGTAGAGATGCACCGCCATGGTGCCGACCCGCATGCGCTGGGTCTGCCGCTCGCCGAGGGGTTTCTGGAACGTGAACCGTGTGTTGGCGCGGTCCAGCGTCGGCTGCCAAGCCTGTTTCGCCACGCCGAGGCAGATGGCCGGGATGCTCACGGCGCGGCCGACGTTCAGGATCGTCAAGGCATACTTCAGGCCCTTGCCCACCTCCCCGATCACATTGGCCGCCGGGATCCGGACGTCTTCGAGCGTCAGGTAGGCATTCTCGATCCCGCGGCACCCTTCGAATTGGCAGCGCTGCCGCACCCGGACGCCGGGCTGCTCCATCTCGAGGATGAAGGCCGTATGGACCTGATCCTCCGCCTTGTCGCCGGCGGGCGCCGGCACCCAGACGGATGTCCCGTCGCGCCGCACCCGGTTGGCCGGCACGCGCGCGATCAGGGTGACGTAGCGCGCGATCGGGCCGTTCGTGCACCAGAGCTTGTGGCCGTTCACGACGAACTCGCGGCCGGACGGAGCGAGGACCGCCTCGGTCCGGACATTGGCGGCATCGGAGCCCGTGACGGGCTCGGTCAGCGCGAAGGCCGAGATGGCGTCCCGCGCCACGCGCGGCAGGTAGGTCTGTTTTTGCTGCTCGGTGCCGAACAAGAGGATCGGCATCGCAATACCGATGGACTGAGGGACCGCGACCGTGAGCGCCAGAATGTTGCTCCAGCTCGCGATCAGGGTCAGCACGCGGCCGTAGTTCGCGTGCGAGAACCCCAGTCCGCCGTACTCCTTCGGAATCTTCATGCCAAAAGCGCCCAGCTCGAACAAGCCCTTGAGGACGGCGTCCGGGATCCTGGCGGTGCGCTCGATCTCGTCCGGATCGACCTGCGAGAGGAGAAAGGCTTCGATGCGCGTGCAGTAGGCCGCGCCGACCGCCCGGTCCTCCGGGGACTCGTCCGGGGGGACGAGGAGCTCGAAGTCGGGACGGCCTTCAAAGAGGCCGGCCATGAAGCTCGCGCCGGTGAGCCGCTCCCGCGCCTCTTCCAGCCGACCCAGCTCTTTCAGCAATCCAGCCATGGGGGGGCCAGTGATGGAGTGATGCGTGATTCGTGATTTAAAACTGTCTCAGGTTGGGCGTTCGAGTCGTATCTCCTCACCCTTCACCCTTCACTGTTTCCATAAGGAAGTGTACTGCGTCGTGCATCGGAGTGCCACCCGCCTCAGAAGGAAGAGGGACGCCAGCGCAAGGCGCGCCGCTAGAGCTGTTTTTTCAGGCTGAGCACGTAGCGGGTGAGGTCCTGTAACTGCTCCTCCGACAGGGGGAACTTCGGCATGATCGACCCCGGGACGACCGCCTGGGGGTCGCGGAAATGCCGGAGATGCCAACCCCGGTCCGGCCGGAGATCTCCCTCGAATGACAGATCCGGCCCCACCGCCCCGCCTTCACCGTGAACCCGGTGGCAGCCGGCGCAGCCGAACTGCGCAAACAGCGCCTTCCCGCGCGCGACCGCCGGATCCACACGGGGAACGGCATGCAGATCCCGCAGGGAGATCGTCAGCAATGAGAACACTACCACCAGAAACGCCGCGCCGAGAACGAGGGCGACCGGCCGGGCAGTCGGCCCACGCGCCGGATTTCGGTCGATGAACGGCCAGAACAGCAGACCCAGGAAGAAGACGACGGGCAAGATCCAGGTGGCCAGCGGCGCTAGAGGACCCTGTACATACTTCAGCAACTGGTAGTAGAACAGAAAGTACCATTCCGGCACCGGCGTGAAACTGGTGTCGGCGGGATTGGCTTTGTCGGCCAGCGGGAACGACACCGCCAGCGCCATGACGGACACCACGGTGAACACCGCCACGATCACGACGGCGTCCATGTACACCTGGCGTGGATAGAACGTTTCGCTCCCCTGCCGGGCGCGGTCCGCACTCCAGGGGCCAGCCGGTCCTACCCGGCGCAGAATGAATAGATGGACCATCACGCCGATAGCCAGCATGAGGGGAAGGAACAGGACATGGACCGCAAAAAACCGGGACAACGTCAGCGCGCCGAGCGTGTCGCCGCCCCGCAGGACCCGGACCACAAAATTCCCGATCCCCGGCACGGTGCCCACCATGTTGATCCCGATCTGGGTGGCCCAGTACGCGTTCTGGTCCCAGGGCAGCAGATAGCCGGTAAAGGCGAAGGCCAGCACGGCGAGAAACAGGACCACGCCGACCATCCACATCACTTCGCGGGGCGGCTTGTAGGCTCCGTACAGGAAGGCCTGCAGCATGTGCAGGCCGACCGCCACGACCATCGCCGAGGCGCCCCAATGATGAAGGCCCCGCACAAACGCCCCAAACGTGACCTCGCGCTCGATGTACTGCACGCTGTCATACGCATGATCCGGCGTGGGCGCATAATAGATCGCCAGGCACATGCCAGTAACGGCCTGCAGCACAAACAGGAACAAGGTGGCGGACCCGAATACAGAGATCCAGCTCGCGCCGCCGGGGATGGGTTCATCCAGGAGGGTCCGCTCGATCGGCTTGAGGTTCAGCCGGCTGTCCAGCCAATCATACAGCCGCGACATCAGCGTCTTTCGCGGAGCGGGAAGCGCCTGCAAGAGATGCGCGACGAGATCCGCTTCACGGTTTGTTAGATTTCCACCGGTCTGGGGAGTCCCGCCTTGAATTCCTTATAGATCACCAGCAAGCGATCATTCTCCACTCGGATCGGCAGAACATCGAGGGGCCGTGGCGCCGGGCCGGCCAGCACCTTGCCGGAGAGATCATAGATGCTGGCATGGCATGGACATTTGAACTTCTGGTCCGCCACATCCCAATGGAACCCGCAGCCCAGATGGGGACAGATCGGGGAGAACACGGTCACGTCGCTCTCGGAATGTTTGACCGCCCAGACCGCCTTGTGGATTTTGGTCGTCATCCAACCGTCCTGAATGGCCTGGATATATTCAAGCTGCTTCGGCTGGGCAATCGCCAGCTCGGAAAGAGTGCCGACCTCGACCCATGGTTGGGAACGCCGTCTGAACGCCGGCGAGATCACGTAACCAGCCAGCGGGATGGCCAGCCCGAGTGCGATCAGGGCCGACACCGCCGAGATCATCCAGCCGAAGAAGCGCCTCCTCGTTCCAACCGGCGTCGAGATTCCCCCTTCACGTGGCGATCCAAGCTTTGAGTCCATGGGGGTCATCTTCCGGTGGTCATGATCATCTCAGGCTGGGATCCGGCCACGCCGTTTACGTATCAGGAGTCCCACCGCCAGGGTCAGGCAACACAGCACGGTCCCCACCACCAGGAACCGGTGCAGGGCGACGGAGGTCCGCGCCCATTCCTCGCCCAGGGCATACCCGAGCGTGATGAAGCTCAGGGACCAGAGCAACCCGCCCGTGTATGCGAAGAGCGCGAAGATGCCCAGCGGGAGCCTGGAGGCGCCGGCCGCGAAAGCCGCCAGATGGCGGACGCCCGGAACAAAATAGCCGAACAGCAAGGCATATTTTCCCCGTCGCGCGTACCAGGCCCGCACCCGGTCCATCTTCTGGAAGTCCAGCCGCAGCACCGGCCCCATGGAGCCGATCAGGTAGCGGCCCACGCTCCGGCCCAAGCCATAGCTCAGCGTGATCCCGCAGATGCTTCCGCCGAAGGCCGCGAGCGCGGTCGGCAGGAAGGCCAGCCGGTGCGTGTAGACGAGATAGCCGGCGAACGTCAGCAGGGTTTCATCGGGGACGGGCACGCCGACGATCCCCATCATGAGCAGCATGGCAAGCGCGGCATAGCCATGCTGCTGGATCCAGCCGAAGAAGAGCTCCATACATCCGTGAGGCGTCAGGCGTGAGGCGTCAGGTGATTGGAGCCGTAGTGATAACCCAGACGTCAAGACGAGTCAAGGAAACTTGACAGCATCGCGCAAAGCGAACCCGGCAGAGCGTGGCGGATCAACCGCCTACGCAGCAGGCACAGATGTTGAAGGTGCGTAGGAAACGAGTGAAGATGACGCCCGAAACCTTAGTGCTGATGAAGCACGGCCAGATTCTGGCGGGCAATGACAAAGTCAGGGTCCAACCGCAGCGCGGTCCGGTACGCCTGTTCCGCTTCCTTCGGCCGTCCAGCCAACGCATACGCGTACCCCAGATTATTGTGCCCTCTCGCTTTTGCGGGGGACTCCAGGACCGTGGCGTTCCAGAGCGACACTTCGGTCCGGTAGTCCTCGTTCCGCGCCACGGTTGCCGCGCCGAGCCAGACGACCGCGAGCACGGTGACGGCCGTCGCCATCGCCGGCCGAGGAAGAAGCAGCGACAACCGCGCGAGCCCGGCCCCGGTCAGGAGGCACACCCCCCACGCCACCAGGTAGACCTGCCGCTCATTGGCCACATCCAGCCTAGGCACCACGGAGTTGGTCGGCAGCAGATGCAGGAACACCCACAGGATGCCGCACGCGATCCACGGCTGCCGGCGGAATGCCCAGAGGGCCGCGCCCAGACACCCTCCCAACGCCAGCGATTCGGCGACCAGTCCCGGCGTCCACGCGGTGATCACCGGCAGATCAGGATCGATATTGAGACGGTGGACGAAGAGGAGCCGGGACAGGAGATAGACGATACCGTGGATCTGCGTCAGGACAGCGTCATGCAGAGACCTCAGCGAGAAGCTGTAGGCAAACAGGGAATGGTAGCCGGGATGCCACCAGAGCCACGCCGCCGCCACGCCGAGAAGCATCCCATGGGGGGCCAGCCGCTTCACGATCACCCGCCATGGTCCGCGGTCGCCGATCGTCACTTCCCACAGCAGCAGGGCGGCGGGCAGCGTGACCGCCGTCTCTTTGACCAGGAGCGCCGCCACGAACAAGCCCAGCGACAGGCCATGGAGCCACCGCCGCACGGCCGCGCCGGAACGCCGGGCATGGACATACGCCAGGAGGCTGCCCAGATAGCACAGTGCCATCAGGGAGACTGACCGGCCGCTGATGTAGGTGACCGCCTCGGTCTGGATGGGATGGACCGCAAACAGCAGCGCCACGAGAAACGCCGGGTGAGTCAGGCGTGAGGGGTGAGGGGTCGGAACCGTCAGGCGTAAGGCGTCAGGCGTGAGGGGTGAGGGGTCGAGCAGTCGTTGACTGAGCGCATAGATGAGAAGCGTATTGGCGGCGTGCACCAGGACATTGACCAGATGGAAGCCGAAGGCGCCCAGGCCCATCGTCCAGCTGAGCGTATAGCTGGCTTTCAGCAGCGGCCGGATGCCGTGCGCCGCATCGGCCCACCAGGCGGCCCAGGCATGCACGACCGGATTTCCCACGATGACGTTGTAATCATCGAATTGGAAGTCCGCCCGAAGCGCATTGGCGTAGACAGCGGCGACGGCGCCTACCAGCAGCCCGTATGCGCCGCGTGATTCGTCATTCGTGATGCGTGATTGAAGACCTGGCATCACCGATCACTGATCACGGCCTTACCGAACGCATAGTCCAGCATCGCCACAGCCGTCCACCAGCGGTCCGGCGCATTCAGCAGGACGAGGAGCACCTGCCGGCCCTGCCGTTCAGCCAAGGCAATCAGGCATTTGCCGGCTCCGGAGGTGAAGCCTGTCTTGACTCCCACGGCTCCGGGATACCGGCCGACCAACTCATTTTTGTTTTCAAGCTCGAAGCTGCGCCCCTGCGCCGTCGTCACGGTAGTCCGCACCGTGGCCACCAGCGCGGCAAAAGCGGGGTGGCGCAAGGCCGCTTGCGCGAGGAGGGCCAGATTCTCGGCGGTGGAGCGATGGCCTTTCTGATCATGGCCGCACGGATTCGTGAAGTGCGTGTGCCCAAGGCCCAGCGACCGGGCACGCTCGTTCATCAGCGCGACGAACCGCATTTCGGTGCCTCCGACATGCTCGGCCAGCGCGTGACAGGAATCGTTGGCGGACAGCAGCAGCGTCGCTGCGAGGAGGTCCGCCACCCGCATGCGCTCCCCGGCCCGCAGGCCGAGCCGGATCCCGGTTTCGGCCGCGGCGGCCGGCGACGCAAGCGCCACCGCCTCGAGATCACCCCGCTCCAGGACCACCAATGCGGTCATGACCTTGGTCAGGCTCGCGGGAGGCAACGGCATGGTGGCCTGCCGAGACCATACGATCCGGCCGTCCACCATCAGGACATAGGCAGCGGCCGGGTAGGTGAAGGGATCGGTCGTGGCGGGAGGACCCGCTCCCAAAAAGACCAGGGCGAGCAGCAGACCGATGCCTTGCGATCGCGCCATTGACGCGCCGGGATTTCGCGGGCAGGGGGACTTTCGTAGAGACAAATTCTACCCCTCCTAAAGAGGGGATTGTAAACCCTCCATGGTCCGGCTACTGTAGCGGGACTTTATGGCGATTGCACCCATTCCTTATGCGCGTCCTGTCGCTGGATGACAACCCCGAGGACCGTATGCTCGTCACACGGGAGCTGAAGCGCAGGTTCGAAGGCGTTGGGGTGGAGGATATTCTTGACGCAGCCGCGTTCACGGCGGCACTGGAGCGGGGCGGCCTCTACCGATGAAGTCAATCTCGTCAATGGGGACCGTCGCACGGGGGAGATCGTCAACATGGTTGACCCACCTGATCCGGTCGCCAGGCCGGGCCGTGACCACTGCGGGTGAAATGCTCTCGCGGATTGCGACCTCGTCGGCCTCCCCTCCTCGGACCGGGGTGCGCGGCGCACCCGGCGAGGCAGGCGGCGAGAAGCGCCCGCGCCAGAAGCTGCAGCATGATGATCACCTTGAAGCGTGGGGCTCCATGGGGTCAATGCCGCCTTGGTAGGTGGAAGGTCAGGGCGCGGACCAGATGACTTTGCCGTTCTCTTGCAGCCGGAGGACCATCCGCTCATCCGGCGAGACCTGGAGCGTCTTGCCGCCCTTCCCCACGAGGATGAGCCCGATCTCCCCGTTGCCGTCCAAGCCGAGCCCCGCCCGGGTCTTGCCGGTCTTGTCCACCAACAGGAATTCCTCGGCATTGACCACCTTGAACCGTTGCTGGGCGAACGCGGGGGCATTCGAGAACACCCAGGCGGAGAGCGCCCCGCCGACCATCCCGGCAAGGCTTACCGCCGCCACCATCAGCCAATAGTCTCGTCTGCTCATCCTGCTCATCCTGCTCATCCTTCTCCTCCTTTTTCGATCAAGGCGGTCCATGGCTCAATCCCCCAGAAGCTCGCCGATCGCGTTCAGCACGCCGGCGGCGATTCCCCAGACAGCCGGCTGCTGCAGCCCGACGGCTCCAAACGCGAGCCAGGACACGACTCCGACCCCGCTCCCCGTGATCACCAGGACGACGAAGTAGTGCTCGATGTTGGGATTGATGCCGTCCAGGACTTCCTCGGTCACCTTGCCCCCCGACCGGCCCACGATCTTCATCAGCTTCCGCGGCACGATCCTACCTGACCGGCTCGCGCAAGTCACCCGTCTTTCCCCACGAAAGCTCTACGTCGAAGCGACTGCGTGATTCCGCGATCTTGCGCCGCCCGTCTACCACAAAAGAGGTATGGCCGAAAATTTCACAGCTCTCCAGCATACGGCCTTCTTCTGCGACAGTCTCCACACTGAAGTCCGCGAGAAATCGGAGGGATACGATGGGCAGCCAAAATGGAAAGCCGGTCGAAATGCTGCTGGTCGAGGACAATCCTGGGGATATCCGATTGACCTCCGAGGTCCTGAAAGAGACCCCGGTCCGCACACATCTCAGCGTCGTGAAAGACGGCCTCGAAGCCGTGTCCTTCCTCAAGCGCGAGAGGGAATTCGCCGGGGGCCCCCGCCCCGATCTTATCCTGCTCGACAGGAATCTGTCCAAGAAGACCGGCCTGCAGATGCTGGACGAGATCAGGGGAAACGACGAGCTGAAATCCATCCCCGTCGTGAGCCTCACCACGTCGGAGTCGGAGCCGGACATCAACAAGAGCTTCAGCCTGTACACCAGCAGCTACCTGACGAAGCCGATCGACGTCGCGCGCTTGAGCCTGGTCGTGCAGTCCGTCCAGGTGGCCTGACTTCTTGGCTCGTCCTGGGCGCGCCGGCGTTCCGCCCGTCCACCACTCCTATCGTTCCCGGGTCGGCGTCGCACGTCGCGGCTTCGCGCGGAGGGATGCCGGCCGGGCTCCGACGTCGACAGCGACGGCCGGCCCGCCGGCGGAGACCTCTTCCGTGACGGCCCGTCTCCGAGCGATCACCAGCCTGGCCTGCTTCAGATTTTCATGCGCCCGGCGGTAATAGACGGGGCTGGCATGGATCGCTTTCTCGAAATAGTAGACGGCGTTGTAGGGCTTGCCGGCCTGCAGGTAGAGGATCCCCAGATTGTTCAAGGCCCTCGCCTCGTCGCCCCCCCGCTGCAGAGCGAGGAGCCCTTCGTGAAAGCGCTCCAGCTTGGCGAGCGCCAGCGCGAGGTTGTTCAGGATACGGGTCTCCGTCACTCCCTTCTCCACGGCTTCTTGAAACGCCCGGACCGCCTCCTCGTACCGTCCGGTCGCGTAATAGGACATCCCCAGATTGTTCAAGACGGCCGGCTCGTCGGGCTTCACCAGTAACGCCGCCCGGTACTGGACGACGGCGTCGCTGTGCAGGCCCCGCCGGTCGTAGACGATGCCGAGCAGGTTGTGCACCTTCCAGAGCGTGGGGTCCAGCGCCAGCGCCTGCCGAAGCTCCGCCGAGGCCAGGATGAGGTCTCCCAGCGCGAGATGCACCTGCCCGAGGCCCGCGTGCGCCCAGGCGTCGGCGGGGTCCCGGTCCAGCATGGCCTGAAACTGCCGGCCGGCGTCGTCGGGCAATCCCTTTTTCAGGAAGAGCACACCGACCTTGTAGGCCAGGCCGCTCCGGCCGGGGTCCATGCGGAGCGCGCGATCGTACTGCGCGAACCCCATCGTGAGATTGCCGTGCCGGAGATAGTGGTCGCCCAGCCGTTCATAGTCCTCCACGGTCATCTGGGGCAGGGGACGGACCTCGCGGGCCTCGACCGGCAGGCCCCGCTGCTGGCGCTCCAGCATGGCGCGGTAGGCGCCTTTCGTGAACCCCACTGAGGGAGCATCCTGTTTTCCCGCGCAGCCGGCGACCAGACTCGCGGCGATCACACACGCACTCCAGGTCCTGGCCGTCCCCGCTCGCATGGCGTCTCCTATTTGACGGCCAGGGCGGGCAGGAGCACCCGCGTTATATTGATGGCCGCCGGGCCGAGGATCGCGATAAAGATCGACGGGAAGATGAAGAACATCAGCGGGAACAGGAGTTTGACCGGCAGCTTGGCGGCCTTCTCCTCGGCGCGCAGATGCCGGCGTTTCCGCATGGATTCCGAATGGACCCGCAAGGCCTGTCCGACGCTGGTGCCGAACCGGTCCGTCTGGATCAGCAAGGCCACGAGGCTCTTCACCTCCTCCTGGTCGATGCGATGGCTCAGGTTCCTGAGCGCCTGCTGCCGCGTGAGGCCGGTCCTGAGCTCGAGCGACAGCAGCCGGACCTCGTCGCTCAGGTCCTTGTGAGCGATCCGGATCTCTTCTCCAACCCGGCTGATCGCGGCATCCAGCCCCAATCCGGCCTCGATGCAGACGACCATGAGGTCCAGGGCGTCGGGAAGCCCCTGCTGGATCCGTTCCTTGCGCCCGGCAATGCTGCGTCGCAGCCAGAGATTCGGACCATAGAGCCCGATCAGCGCCATGACCGCGATCCCGAGCAAGGTGGCGGTCATGGGCAGGGCCCTCAGCGAGTCCGGCCGGAACAGGTAGAACCCCACCGGCAGGACCAGCACTCCCAGGAAGCGCGCCCCGGAAAACAGGATCGGGGCCAGGGGACCGCGCCATCCCGCGGTCACCAGCGCGTGGCGGAGGCGGGAATACTCGGCCTCGTCGGTCGGCTTCGTCGCACGGCCTACACGCTCCAGGAGCTCGAGCAGGCGATGCGTGGCTGAGCCGATGGCCTCCCGGAGGGGGTCTGCAGCCTGCTCGCCTTTGCCTTCCACGCGCTGGCGCCAGCGCTGCACCCGGACCCGCCCCTGGTAGAGCGAATTCGCCCCGACCATGGCCAGGACCGACGTCGTGAAGACCAACCCCGCGATGATGCGCGGCAGCTCCAAGACTACACCTTGATGGCGATCAGCTTCTTTGTGACCAGCATGCCGACGAACATCATGATCACGCCCCCCGTCACCATGGACTGGCCCATCGGATCGGTCCACAGCAGCCCCATGTAGGCCGGGTTCAAGAGATAAATCGCCAGACCGATCACGATCGGGAGGCTGAACAGCACGTAGGCGGAGAGCTTGCCCTCGGCGGAGAGCGCCTTGATCCGTCCGTGCAGCTCGAAGCGCTTGCGGATCAGGTGGCTGATGGACTCGATGATCTCCGCGAGATTGCCGCCGGTCTCCCGTTGGACGATCAACGACGTCACGAAAAATTTCATGTCCAGGCTCTCCACCCGCGCCGACAGGTTCTTCAGGGCCTCCGGCACGTCCTTGCCCAGCCCGATCTCCTCCACCGCCCGGTTGAACTCGGTCCCGATGGGATCGGGAAACTCCTCCCCCACCATGCGCATGCCGACCAGAAAGGCGTGCCCGGCCCTGAGGGCCCGGGCCACGAGCTCCAGGGCGTCGGGCAGCTGCTGCTGGAACTGGCGGAGGCGCTGCTTTTTCTTCCAGGACAGGTAGAAGATCGGGAGGTAGGCCCCGACCGCGGCGCTCCCCATGGTGATGACCGGGTTCGTCCGGCCGACTGCGCCGATCAGAAACCCGAGCACGCCGAGCACTCCGGCGAGGAGCAGGACTACCCCGAGCGGCATGGCCAGGTTCGACTGGACCAGCAGGGTCTGCAGCGGTTTCAGCTGCGGGATGCCGGCCAGCAAGCGGTGCAGCCAGGGCACCTCGCTCAAGAGCTGCTTCCGGGTGATCTCGACGGGCTTCTGCACGACGGCCGACGGCGGGGCGCACCACGCCTGGAGGCGCCGCGAAACCGCAGAGGTGTCGGGATAGAGGCGGGCCTGCACGGCGAGGTAGACCCCACCGCTCAGGAGCACGACCGTGAGGAAGAGCATCGTCGCGATGAGTACCAGCATCCCGCCCTCTCAGTCCCTCAACATTCGTACACCCGCTGCGGATCGAAGAGCTCGGGCGGCACGGTGATCCCGAGGGCCTTGAACCGCTCCGCGAATTTCGGGCGGATGCCGCTCGCCTTGAACCGGCCCTTGACCCGGCCCTGGCCGTCCACGCCGGTCTGCTCGAAGGAGAAGATCTCCTGGATGGAGATGGTCTCATTCTCCATTCCGGTGATCTCGGAGACGCTCGTGAGCTTGCGGCTGCCGTCCGAGAGCCGCGTCAATTGGATCATGACGTCGAGCGCCGAGCTGACGTAATGCCGCAGGGCCTTCGTGGGAAGGTTCAACCCGGCCATCGCCACCATGGTCTCCACCCGCATCAGCGCATCCCGCGGGCTGTTCGCGTGAATGGTCGCCAGGGAGCCGTCGTGGCCTGTATTCATGGCCTGGAGCATGTCCAGGGCCTCCGCGCTCCGCACCTCGCCGAGGATGATCCGGTCCGGCCGCATCCGGAGACTGTTGCGGACCAGATCGCGCTGCGTCACCTCGCCCTTCCCTTCCACGTTGGGCGGGCGGGTCTCCAGCCGGACCACGTGCTCCTGCCGGAGCTGCAGCTCGGCCGAATCCTCGATCGTAATGATCCGTTCGGACGCCGGAATGAACCCGGACAGAATGTTCAGCATCGTGGTCTTGCCCGTGCCGGTGCCGCCGGCGATCAAGACGTTGAGGCGCGACTTGACGATGCCCTGCAACAGCTCGCCGATCTCCGGCGTCAGGGACTTTTTCGCGATCAGGTGCTCCATCTGCAGCGGGTCCTTGCTGAACTTCCGGATGGACATCACGGAGCCGTCCAGGGACAGGGGCGGGATGATGGCGTTGACCCGCGAGCCGTCGGCCAGGCGGGCGTCCACCATCGGGGAGGATTCATCGACCCGCCGGCCCACCCGGGAGACGATCTTGTCGATGATCTTCCGGAGATGGCCCTCGTCGCGGAACGTCACCGGCGTCAGCTCCAGCCGGCCGCGCCGTTCGATATAGATCTGGTGCGCGGTGTTGATCAGGATGTCCGAGATCGTGTCGTCCTTCAGGAGCGGCTCCAGGGGGCCGAGGCCGAGGACTTCGTCCTGGATCTCCTTGACGAGCTGCTCGCGCTCCCGAACGTTCAGGAGGACCCGGTCCTGCTCCAGAATCTGCTCGACCAGCTTGCTGAGCTCCCGGCGCAGCACGTCCTGATTCAGGGTGGCGATCGCCGCCAGGTCCAGCAACTCGATGACCCGCTCATGAAGCCGGGCTTTCATGTGCTGGTAATCGGCCGTGGCGGCCCGTTGAGTCGCTCCATTCAGCACGGAATCCTCCTTGTGACCGGTCGTCATCATCTCGCGTCGGCCCGGGCGGCCCGCTGCCGGGCCCAGGTCTCCCTGATCGCCGTCAGATAACTCGCTACGAACGAGCGTTCCTTGTTGGCCGAGCTGTCTTCGGTGAGCGCGACGGCCAGTTGCTGAAAGCTCCTGGTGAGCTCCGCCTTGGGGGCCGAGACCAACAAGGGCTGGCCGGTGTTGATCGCCGTGCTGGCCACGTAATAGTCGTTCGGGATCAGCCAAAAGGCTTTCTGCTGGAGCAGCGCCTCGGTCTCTTTGAGCAACAGGTCGGTGTGTGGCGCGTGGCGATTCATCACCAGCCGGAGGTGCTTGTTCCGGACCTCGGCCGGCAGCCGCCCCAACACCTGTCGGGTCCGTCGGATCACGGGAACGCTGAGCGTCGAGACCAGCAGCGTCGTCGCCCGCGCCATCGCCCTGAGCGGCACCGGATGGAGGTCGTGGCCGCAGTCCACGACGACGTAATCAAACACGTGCTGCAACAACTCGAGGGTCTGATCCACGCACTCCAGCGGCAGCCACTCGGCCTCCTCCACTGTCGCGTCCTTCTCCCCCAGGGGCAGCAGCGACAGGCCGCCCGGATGCTTGCTCAGGATGGTCAGCAGGAAGGTGCGGTCGAGCCGGCTCACGTCCCGGGCGATGTCCCGGAAGCTGCGGGTCGGCTCCAGGTCCAGGAAGAGGGGGAGGTCCCCCCCGCCCAGGCTCAAATCCACGAGCACCGCCGACGGGCTCCCGTCGAGCTTTTGCAGCGAGCTGGCGAGGTTCACCGCGACGGTGCTGGTGCCGATCCCGCCCTTGGCCCCGAAGACGCACATGAGCGTGCCCTTCTTGTCCGGGGGATTGCCCGACAGCTTCCTGGAGCGACCCTTCAGGCGCTCCAGAGCCTCTTCCACCTCCTCCCCTCTGATCGGCTGGCGGAAGAACTCTTTGACCCCGGCGCGCAAGGCTTCGAGGAGGATCTCCGGGTCGATGCGCGCGGCGGTCATGAAGATCTCGGGCGTAGGGCTCGCGGTCAGCAGCGAGCGGATCCGGGCAAACGTCCGGTCCGGATGCTCCTCCTCCAGGTCGAGAATGACCAGGTAGGGCACGCTCGCGTCCCCGGGTTCCTGGATGTGGCACTCCGATTGCGCGCCGAGGATCTGCGCGAAGAGACTCCGCAGTGTCTCGTCCCGGACCTCCAGCTTGATCGAAATCGTTCGCGGCATGGGGCTCCTATGACGACTGCACGATCGTGGGGACGCTGGACGTGGTGCCGTAATCCGGCCCGCCGGGCCGGCCGGTCTGGATTTCGTTGCACTGGATGTGGGCCTGAATGACTTTGTCGGGCTTCTTCATCACCTGGGTCACCACGGCCGATGTAAAGCCGACGATCGTGATCGCCCCGTTGGGGTTGGAGCAATCGGAATGGTCGAAGACCGGAAGAAATGTGTTCCATTCGCCGTGCGCATCCTTCTTGGCGTTGTAGAGCGCCTCCATCTCATCGAAGACGCTGGCCACGGTTCCCCCCGTGAAGGTGAACTGTGTCTGGCCGAAGATCGCTGCCGGCGTCGTGTAGGTCCCGTTTTTCAGGCCTTTGAGGATGTCCTTCAGGGTGCTGGCGTTGGCCGGCGATTCCTCGAAGGTATGCCAGCCCGCGCAGCCTTCCAACGTGCCCGTGGGATAGAACTTGATCTGATCGCCGCAGGACTTCCCGCGGTCGAACCAGGCTTTGGAGATCGCCACCGGGATATCGAGTTCTCCGGGCGGCACGGCTCCGATGGCCCCGAGCGCGGCAATATCCCGCACGGTCAGATTCAGGCTGGTAATCCCCATCACGTGGGCGAGAAAGAAGGTGACCGGGCCATTGCTGCTGCCGTCTTTTCTCGCGGTGACGCTCACCGCGTTCGGCCGGTCGTTGCTCGCCGCAAAGGTCCGGGATTGCGCGTCCCAGCGACCCACTTGGATGTCCCCATCGGAGACATTCAGTGACTGCCCCATCACGGGATTCTGTCCGGCGATGTCGCGGACCGCGGTCGTGACCCTGGCCCGATCCGATGTCGTGAGCTGGTAGGATGCCTGCTGCATATAGGTCTGCCCTTCGTAGATTCTGCCCAATTCCCTGGCCCCGGCCAGGACCGCCGCTTTGGCCACGGTTTGCATCCCGGCTTTGGTCGCCATCGCATACCCGATGTCGATCGCCATGGAGGCGAAGGACACCACGCCCGCGAGCGACAGGGCGATGACCACCGGCATCGAGCCGCTGTCCCCGGTGAGCAAGTGTTTCAGCACCGTGACTCTCCCGGCCATAAGCCTCAGGAGGATTCGGCAACGATCGTGGGGACGCTCGAATTCGTGCCGTAGTCCGGACCGCCCGGGCGGCCGGTCTCGGTCACGTTGCATTGCAATGTCGCGGTGATACTCTTGGTTGGTGACGTCGTGACCTGCGTCACGACGGCGGTGGTAAACCCGACGATGGTGATCGGTCCGCTAGGGTTCGAACAGTCGTTCGAATCATAGACCGTAATGAAGGTCTTCCACTCGCCGTTGGCGTTTTTCTTGGCATCGTACAGGGCTTGGACGTCGCTGAACTTGCTGGCCGCGACGCCGCCCATGAAGTTGTACTGGGTGGTGCCGAAGGTCGTTTCGGGACTCTGGTACGTGCCGTTTTTGAGACCGTTTAAGATCGTCGAGAGCTGGCTCGAGCTCGTGTGGTCCTGAAACGTGTGCCATCCGGCGCAACCTTCGGCGGTGCCGGTGGGGTAGAACTTGATGGTATGGCCGCACGAATGGCCGCTGGTGAACCACGACTTGGCAATGGCGATCGGGAGGTCGATCTCTCCCGGCGGGACGCTGGCGATGGGCCCCATGGCGGCAATGTCATAGACCGAAAGATTCATGACCGAGATGCCCATCGTCTTGGCCAGGAACAGGGTAATGGGGCCACTGCTGCTGGCATCCCGCCGCGTGGTGATTTTCACCGCATTGGGCTGGTCATTCGTCACGGTGAAGGTGCGATTCACGAAATCCCACTTCCCGACCTGGATGTCCGAGTCCGGGACCGTCATGGCCTGTCCCAGGACCGGGTTCTTCTGGGCCATCTCCCGGACGGCCGCAGTCACCTGCGCCCGGTCCGATGTGGAGAGGACATAGGACGTCTGCTGGGCATAGGTTTTCCCTTCGTACAGCACGCCCAGCTCCCGTGCCCCGGCGAGCGCGGACGCCTTGGCGACCGTCTGAAGGCCGGCTTTCGCGGCCATGGCATAGCCGATGTCCACGGCGATGGAGGCAAACGAGACCAGCACGGCGAGGCTGACACCGATCATTACCGCCACGGAGCCGTCTTGATCCCGGTAGAGCTGCCGCCAGTGTCCGGCGCGGGCCTCTGTATGTCTCGTTCCGTTCGGCACGGGCGGTTCCTTCACTCGAGCTTCATGACCGTGGTGGAATGCTGGGTGATGGTGGCCGGCACCCCCGGGGCCAGCTTATGGAGCACCGTGAAGGTGCTGGGATAATCCACCCGCACGGTCAGGTTGCTGCCCGAGGCGCCGCCGGCTCCGGTGACGGTGATCGTGGCCTTGTTCGCGTCCCACCCGACCGCCGTCAAATAGTCTCTGACGACGGTCTGGATTTGAGAGGCGCTCGGGCGCGGCGTGGCCATGATGATGCCGGCCCTGGCTCCCTCACGACTGGCGTCCGTGAGGATTTGCTGACTGTGAAACGCGAGCCCGAACTCCACCGCTCCGAACAGGACGAGCAATAGGACGGGCAATGCCAGCGCAAATTCCACGGTGGCATACCCGTGCTGGTTGTGACGGACGTGACGTGTCATGCTGCCCTCGCTATTTCATCCCCGCCGGCGGAGGCGACGTTCCGGTCGCGGCCGAGCTGTAGGAGGGTGGTGCCCCGGCCAGCGGTGACGCACCCGCCGCGGGTGGCGGCGCGTCGGCCGCCGCGCCGCCCTGGGCCTCGGTCTTGTCGAAGCTCTTCTGGTAGACCTTCACGGCCCGCCTGGCGGCCTGACCGTCCAGGCCCACGACCGCCTCCCTGGAAACCTCCGCGTCGGGGTGCAGGAGCTGGGATTCGGCCATGACCCCGTAGGAATTGCCGAAGTCCTCATGCAGGTGCGTCGGGCTCGTACACCCCGCCAGAGCGCCCCCGCCTCCGATGAGCATGAACAGCCACGCATGCGCCAGCCGCACGGTAAGTGCCTCCTACGGGGTGATGTACCCAAAGTCCCCTTCCATGCCCGCGGGCATACCAGGCCTGTCCTGGCGGGACGAGCGGCGCGAGCCATGTGCATCGGGCTTGGGCCCGGCAAGCTTCCCCATCAGGTAGAACTCCGTGTCGCTAGACTCAAGATATGCGCTGGTCGGCAGCGGCTGGGACGCGACGTCGATGGGTTTGACCAGATGCGGGGTCGCGATGATGATCAACTCGGTCTCGTTTTTCTGGAACGACGAGCTGCGGAACAAGGCGCCGAGCACGGGGACGTCTCCCAGCACCGGGAAGCGGTTGATGATCTCGCGGACGTTGTCCTTGAGCAGTCCGGCGATGGCGAAGCTCTGGCCGTCCGCCAGCTCGATCACCGTGGAGGCGCGCCTGGTGGTCAGCGCGGGAATTTGAAAGGACTGGATATTGACACCGCTGGCAAAGTCCAGCTCGGAGACTTCGGGCGACACGGTCATGCTGATGCGGTTCGGCCCGAGGACCGTCGGCTGGAAATTCAGCGAGACCCCGAATTTCTTCCACTGGATGGTAACCACGCCGAACGCCTGCGGCACCGGCACCGGAAATTCTCCGCCCGCGAGGAAACTGGCCTCCTGCCCGCTCAACGCCACCAGGGTCGGCTCGGCCAGGACCTTGACTAAGTCGTCCTGCTTCAGCGCATCGATGAACCCGGTCCATGTCAGGGATCCGGTTTGAAACCGGAACAAGGAATTCACGGTCTGGCCCAAGGCATAGCCGAGAGGACCCGCGAGCAGAGTGGCCTGGTTGGGAGGGACGATATTGGTCAGGTTGTTCAGCTTGGTCACGCCGAAATCATTCTGGCCATTCACGGCGTTCATGTTGATGCCAAGCCGCCTGGTGAGCGCGCGATTCATCTCGGCCACCCGGACCTCCAGCATGACCTGATGGACGCCGCCGACCTGGACCAGGTTGAGGACTTTTTTCGGCGCGTAGGCTTCGGCGATGGCCAACGTCTGGGCCAGCGACGCCGAGCTGGAGATCGAGCCCGACAGCGCAATCGAGTCATGACTGGCGGTCACCCGGATGGCCGTCTCCTCCGGCAGCAATTCATGGAGTTGCTCCTTGAGGCGGATGAGATCCGGAGAGACCACCAGGTCGAAGACCTTCGAAATACGGTCACCCTTCTCCCAGAGCGTCAGGTTGGTTGTGCCCACCGCCTTGCCGATGACGTAGATCTGTTTGGGAGAGAGGACCATGACGTCGGCGATCAGCGGCTCCGCCAGCGAAGCCCGTTTGATGGGGACGGGGCTCTCCACGAGGACGGATTTGCCGAGCACGAGCGCCAGCCGCTCGGCGGTGTTCGTCCGGACGCCCGGCTGGGCCGGCGCCTGGGGCCGGCCCTCCTGCGGGACGAGCAGGGCGACCAGCACCACGAGGACCCATAGCACGGCTCTACCGGCCCCCGCCCGCTCACCGGATCGCGGGCGTGCGCAAACGTGCGGCTTATTCGTCGCCTCGCGGACCATAGAAGCTGACACGGGATACCTTCCCTCCCTTGATCACCTCGGTTTCCATCCGTTCCTTTTTCTTGGCCGGCACCTCCTGCGGAATGCGATAGGAGGCGAGCAGCGAAGGGATCGTCGCTCCCTTCGTCAGCACCGGCTCAGCATTGAGGGGGCTGCGCAAGGCCAGCCGCAGCTTTCCTTCGTTGGCGGCCAGGGCCAGCTTTTCGGACTCCTCGGGGGTCACCTCCAGCGTGATCACCTTGACCGGCGCCGCCTCCTTGTCGCCGCCCTTTCGCTCCAACTCCGTCCCGGCGGCCAGGACCATGGCATTCTCCAGGACCATCTTGGTCACGATCTCGGTGCTCTTTTCGGTCGGGCTGATGGTGACCAGCACGTCCACCCGATCTCCCGGCTTGACGAACCCGGCCACCCCGACCACCTCATCCACCTTGACAGCCATCGCCCGGTGGTCCGGGCTCATCAGCGCGACGACCCCGCCGACCGTCATTCCCTTGGGGGCCAGCCGGCTCTGGAGGATCGGCTCGTGCCGCTTGAGCGAGCTCACCACGACGCGGCCGGTGGCTTCCTCGAGCGTGGCCAGGTGGCCGTCCGGGGCGCTGCCCTCCGGAAACGCCACCATCTCCACCATATCGGCCTCCAGTTTGGTGCCCCACGGCAGGTCCATTGTCGTCAGGGCGACCATCTGGGTCTTGGGCGCCTCGGCCTGCGCGACGGCCGGCTTGGCCTGCTGCTTGAGCCAGGCGTACACCAGCACGCTCGTGACGAGGGCCATGAGGCCCGCGACGCCGAGCACCAAGAACGGCCGGACTCGCCCCATCAGGTCCTCCGATCACCCATCAGCTGCCGAACAGCCGGTCGGCCCACAATTGGGCGGCGATCGTGCCGATCGCGATCACGACCCCGTACCGGAGCTTCGGCTCGGCCTCGCGCAACGCGGCCATCTGGCCGGCCCCGCGGGTCAGGAACACCGTCCGAAGGAACGTGATCACATACCGCATGCTTTTTCGCGCGCCCCAGTGCATCAGCAGCAGCGCGACGGCGTAGACTCCGCCGACCACCGCCGTCATCAGAAAGGCGCTCAGGACCCCGTCGGGCCCGACGAACCCGCCGACAGCGCCGAGCAGCTTGACGTCCCCGGCCCCCATGCCGCCCAGCACGTAGAACACCAGGAGCAGGCCCATGCCCACGCCGATGCCCTGCAGGCTGAATAGGAGGCCCTGTTGCCCGTGCGCCATCGTGTGCAGCAGCGGAGCGCCCATCATCGACGGAAACGTGATCCAATTGGGAATGCGCTGCCAGCGGAGGTCGGTCAATGCCGACACCAAGAGCACGGCCAGAAGAACGGTCAGAAGATGCGGCGTCACCATACGTCAAACCCCATCAGGACCATCGCCAGGGCCAGCCAGCCGAGCAGCCCGAAGGTGATGGTCCGTTCAATGGTCATGGGTCATCTGGTTCCTCAGGGGGGCCTTCCCGGCCGTGACGACCGGGAAGACCGTCCCTCGTGTGACCGTTACTGGAGCGCCGTGGCCACGGCGTTAAACTTGGCGGTCAGGTTCGTACCCACCAAAGTCATCGCCGCGATCGCTGCGATCCCGATCAAGGCGGCGATCAACCCGTACTCGATCGCGGTCACGCCTTCATCGGCTTTCACGAAGCGAACAATCGCTGGTATCATGTCTGACTCCTTGTGTGTGGTTAACTGCGCGGTCCCTCTGCCTGCTGACTGCTCTCTGAAATGCTGCCTCCGCCTACTGCAGGGCCGTGGCGACCGCGTTGAATTTGGCGGTCAGGTTCGTACCTACCAAGGTCATCGCCGAGATAGCCGCGATGCCGATCAACGCAGCCACCAGCCCGTATTCAATCGCGGTCACGCCCTCCTCAGCTGTTACGAATCGGACGATATCCGCCAACATGGCTGTCTCCATTTCTGTGAAGTGAACTGCAACGAGCGACCCGACCTGACGTCCAGCGCGTCAAGCGCTCCCTGTCATCACCTTGCCTCCTTTCGTTGGTGCGTGCGGAACCCAGTGCGCACCCATATCATTGTTGAAGTCCTCGTCATCGAACTCGTCGAACTCGTCGAGGCACGCGATCAGATCCGCGTGTGGGTCCGGAGCTATCGCGGTCCGAAGGTCTACGGGCGGCTCGATGACCCCGCCGGGAGGCCGGAGAAACGCCCTGAACGGCCAATGCGAAAGGAGGGCCCCGGCACGGCTCAGCACGTCTTGCAGACCCAGCGCCGTCGCCAGGGCCGACCAGCACACTCCGAGCCGCCGCCGGATCGTCCGGAGGATATGGACCGCCGGGATGGGAGGCACGGCGCAGGGCCCCAGGCTGTGGTGCAGGAGCACCGACCGCGCCTGGTCCGGCTTTTGCGCCGAGAGCAGCGCGAACCCCGCCGACAGGACAATGACCGGATCACGATTGAATGGCATCGAACGGTCACGCACGCGTATCCCCCCGCCCGCCGTACGGAGCAAAGGGAATGCCGTCCGGCCGGACCGCCTAATCGCTTGAATTATCGGGAGATGCTTCGAACCGGCCGGAATGCGCTGCGGCAGCCGTGCCGCGGCGCACGGTACGTCTGTAAGGGAAATCCCGTGAAATGCAGGGGATCGCGGTGCGGCAGGCCTGCCGCAGGGGGAAAATTTCTTACCGCAGCGCCGGCCGCGGGCGGATCATGGTGTGGAGTCAGGGGTCGGAGGACGCTGAAGAGGTGTGAAAGGAGGCGCGGTCAAGATTGTATTTTTTCAGCAGCCGCTGGAACGTCCGCCGGTCCATGCCGGCGGCGTTGGCCGCTTTGGTGACGTTCCCGCTGTAGGCCGTCAAGAGATTGGTGGCGTACAGGCGCTCGAATTGCTGGATGGCCCGGTCCTTCGCCTCTTGGAACGCGACTTCCGCATTTGCCGGGGACGGCGCCGCTATGGAGGACGAGAACGGCAGGTCAAGATCCTCCGGCTGCAGCACCGGAGACGAGCTGAGGATGATGGCCCGCTGGATGACCCCCTCCAGCTCCCGGACATTTCCCGGCCAGTGGTACGTGAGCATCTTGTCCATCGCGGACGGAGAAAAGCGCAAGGAGCCGCGCCCGAGCTGCGCGCCATAGCGCGTGAGGAAGTGCACGGCGAGCAGCGAAATGTCCTCTGCGCGTTCACGGAGCGGGGGAATGTGCAGAGTCAGCACGTTCAGCCGGTGGTACAGGTCGTCCCGGAACAGCCGGGCCTGGACTTGTTGCCTGAGATCGGCGTTGGTGGCCACCAGGATCCGCACGTTCGCCTTGATGCTCTTGCTGGAGCCCAACGGCCGGTATTCGCCGGACTGCAGCAGGCGCAACAGCTTGGCTTGGGCCGAGGAACTGAGACTGTCCACTTCGTCCAGGAACAGCGTCCCGCCGTCCGCTTCGGCCAGGAGACCTGCCTCGGCGATGGAGGCGCCGGTGAACGCTCCCTTCGCGTGGCCGAACAGCTCATTCTCGACGAGCTGGTCCGGCAGGGCGCCGCAATTGACCGGGATGAACAGGTTGCTTTTCCGCGGGCTGTGGTGATGAATCGCGAGCGCAAAGAGCTCTTTGCCCGTGCCGGTCTCACCCGAGATCAGCACCGTGGCGTCCGAGGCCGCCAGGGGCTGAATCTTGGCCACGACATTGCGGAAGCTCGCACTCCCGCCGACCAGCGATCCAAATTGATATTTCTCGCTCATAGTCTGGAACAGTCCGGAGAATAGCACTCTGGATAAAAGTCTGCACGGATTTTCCCAAATCCGGAATCCGGCCCGGAAGGCGGCCCATGCGGCACATTGCCTGCCGAGTGAGGGATGTGTTATCTGTCACCGAGGTTATGCGCCAGTCACCGAATGCGTCAGAGCAGGCCGGGACGCTTCGCCGCCCCGGCGCGATCATCCTCCTGTCGTGCTACGAGCTCGGCCATCAGCCGGTCGGCCTGGCACAACCCCTCGGTTTTCTGGAGGAAGCCGGCTTTTCCCCCTCGGCCATGGACATGGCCGTGGAGGACCTCGACCGGGACCGGATCGCGCAGGCCGCGCTCGTCGCCATCTCGGTCCCGATGCACACGGCTCTGCGGCTGGGTGTGCAGGCGGCGGACGTGGTCCGGGGCGTCAATCCGACCTGCGTCGTCTGTTTTTACGGTCTGTACGCGTCGATCAACGCGGACTACCTGTTGGGGCGCGTCGCCGATTGGGTGATCGGCGGCGAATACGAGATCCCGCTCGTCCGCCTGGTGGAGGCATTGGACCGCGGGGCCGAGCCGGTCGATCTGGAGGGCGTCAGCAGGCGGGGCCGTCTCGTTCCCCCGCTTCTCACCCGGATGGGTACCCGGTCGCATTCCTTTTCGGTGCCGAGCCGCCGCAGGCTGCCCGCGCTGGCGCGCTATGCGCACCTCGAGCACGCCGGACGTCGTCACGTCTCCGGGTACGTGGAAGCCAGCCGGGGCTGTCTGCACCGCTGCCGGCACTGCCCCATCGTCCCGGTGTATGAGGGCCGCTTCTTCATTTTTCCGCAGGCCGGGATTCTCGAGGACATCCGAAACCAGGTGCGGGCCGGGGCGACCCACATGACGTTCGGAGACCCGGATTTCCTGAATGGCCCAGGGCATTCCCTGGGGATCGTCCGCGCCATGCACGAGGAATTTCCGGACCTCACGTTCGACTTCACCGCCAAGATCGAGCACCTGCTCAAACATCGCGCGTTGCTCCCCGAGTTCCGTGCCCTCGGCTGTCTGTTCGTCGTCTCAGCCGTGGAATCATTCAACGACGCGGTCCTGGCTCATCTCGAGAAGGGACACACGCGCGCGGAGGCGCTGACGGCGCTCGACCTCGTCCGCGCGGCCGGCATCACGCTTCGTCCCTCCCTCGTGCCTTTCACGCCCTGGTCCACGCTGGAGGAGTATGGGGAGCTCTTCGACCTCCTCGAGGCCCATGGGTTGGTCGAGGCGACCGATCCGGTGCAGTACACGATCCGGCTGCTGATCCCGCCGGGGTCCGCGCTGCTGGCCGCGTCCGTCCCGGGGTCCGTGCTGGCGCGAAGCCTGGAGGGCCTCGACCAGGCCAATTTCCAGCACCGGTGGCGCCATCCCGATCCGCGGATGGACCGCTTGCATCTGACCGTGACGGCCGCCGTCGAGGAAGCGGTCCGCGCCGGTGTCGAGACGGCGGACATCTTTGTCCGGGTCCGGGGCTTAGCGCACCAGGCCGCTGGACGGCCCGTTCCCACTTTCTCCATTCCCTCGCGCCGCGCCTTCCCTCCGCCGCGGCTGACGGAATCATGGTTCTGCTGCGCCGAGCCGACCAGCGCCCAACTGAGGCCCTTGAAGAGCCCAGGCTTTGACGACACCGGAAAGGAGTCTCCGATGAGTCAGACAACCGACGGCACGCTGCTACAGCACTTACTGGGCCTAGCCGTATGTCCCGTCGCCATCGCGTTTCGCGCCACCGCGCCAGCCGGCATGGCACGCATCACGTCACCCGCGCCGGCCGGCTGCGGCTACTGGCGTCTCGCCGCCGACGGCAAAGTCTTCTATACCGAGGCGGAGGATCATTACACCTGCCCCGTGGGAGCGCACACGCATGGCCTGGACCTCCCGGACGCGGTGGCCGCAGAGCTGCAAGGCCTCGTCGAGACCATGGTCGGCTTGCAATACATCAAGCCGGAGGAGATCTCCCACATCCCGCGCCGCCGGGGAGGCTTCGGTGTGGCGCTGTATGCGCCCGTGGATCGCGCGCCCTTCGCGCCTGACATCATCATGGTGCGGGGGACCGTGAAGCAATTGATGCTCCTCGCGGAGGCGGCGCAAGCGGCCGGCGCCGCGGGAGGCGGCGCCACGCTGGGGCGGCCCACCTGCGCCGTGATCCCGGAGGCGATCCAGTCGGGACGGACGGCCACAAGCTTCGGCTGCATCGGAAACCGCGTCTACACCGGCCTCGGAGACGAGGAAGGCTACTATGCGCTGCCCGGCGCGAGGCTGGAAGAGATCGTCGGCCGCCTGGCCACGATCATCGAGGCCAACCGCGCCCTGGAGCAGTTCCACCGCAGCCGTGCCGGCGCGCCCTGAATCGCGTGGCCCGCGCTGCGCGGTGGCGACCCTTCGACAGGCGCAGGGTCGTCCCGAGCTAAATCGAGGGACGAGTATGGCTACCCAGAACCGCCGGCCTCACCTCCTGCTGCTGCTTCCCGGCTCCACGTACCGCGGTGAGGCCTTTCTGGAGGCCGCCAGACGGCTCCAAGTCCGCGTGACGGTCGGGACGGATGCCGGTGTCCCGCCGGCGCATGCGGATACGCGCGTGCTCCCGCTGGAGCTTCGCCATCCCGAGCAGGCCGTCCGTACGGCCGAGGCATACGCCCGGCGGGATCCCATCGCAGCCGTCCTCGGCGTGGACGACACCACCGTCGTGACGGCCACCGCCATCTCGGCGGCGTTGGGCCTCCCCCACAATCCCATCCAGTCCGTCACCGCCGCCCGAAACAAGTACCGGATGCGCGAGTCGCTGCGGGAGCACGGCGTTCCCACGCCCCGCTACCGGCTCGTGTCCCTGCAAGCCGGCCCGGGACCGGCCGACAGCACGGTCGGCTATCCCTGCGTGGTCAAGCCGTTGATCCTGTCGGCAAGCTGCGGAGTGATCCGGGCCAATACTCCCGAAGAATGCGAGGCCGCCATCCGGCGTGTCGCCGCGCTCCTTCACCGTCTCGGCCTTCCGGCCATCGAGGAGGAGGCCCGGCACCTGTTGATCGAGCAATTCATCGAGGGCCCGGAACTGGCGCTGGAAGGCTTGTTGACCGACGGGAGTGTCTCCGTCCTGGCGCTCTTCGACAAACCTGATCCGCTCGAAGGCCCCTATTTTGAAGAGACGCTGTACATCACCCCCTCCCGTCAGCCGGCAGCCGTGCAGGCGGCGATCGCCGCCCAGGTGCAGCGGGCGACGTCGGCGCTCGGGCTGCGCGAAGGGCCGATCCATGCCGAGGTACGCGTCAACCACGGCGGCGTGTGGGTGATCGAAGTGGCGGCCCGCTCGATCGGGGGCCGCTGCTCGCGAATCCTGCGTTTCGCCGCCGGGCTGTCGTTGGAGGAGGTGTTGCTTCGCCATGCCTTGAGGCTCGGGCTCCCATCGTTGGAGCGGACACGGGAAGCGGCCGGAGTGATGATGCTGCCGATCCCGGCGGCAGGCGTGCTCAGGCAGGTTCACGGCCAGGCGGAGGCACGCGCCGTGCCGGGCATCGACGAGCTGGAGATTACCGTGGAACCGGGGCAGGCGCTGGTGCCGCTTCCGGAAGGGACCCGTTACCTGGGATTTCTGGTGGGACGGGGCGACGATCCGGCCCGCGTCGAGGGCGTCCTACGGGAGGCGCACCGCAAGCTGAGGGTTGAGATCGAGACAGGAGTCGCCACGGGAGCGGACGGCTCGCGTGGCGGCCGGGCGCAGGTCATCCGTTTCTAAGACGGCCGCTTCTTGACCTCGCGCGCCATGGTGCGCGACCACTCTTCGAGGCTGCTCCCCTGAGTCGGGACATCGGCCATGGCGGTCATGTCATGGACCCACACGCCCACGACCTCCTCGCCGTCCGCCCGCACCGCCGACTGAATGTCCGCCAACTCCTTGTCGAACCGTTCGGGGGCCTGCTCCAGGATCCGCCTGATTCTCCACTTTGAGATCGGCTTGCCGTCCTCGTCGAGATCGCACCCGTAATGCACGAGGTCGAGCTTGCCGCTCTTCAGGGATTTGGCAAGGATACGGTACGACGCCCCGCGATTCGTCTGTACGAGCGCCGCCTTGTAGAGACGCTCCCCTTTGTCCGAGTCCACTTCGATGGCGGTCAGGTCCTCGACGACCTTCGCCGCGACTTCGGGCGCTGCATTGACCTCTCCCATGAAGCCCTCCTCGTGAGAAGAACAGGCTGGAAGCTTAACAGAGTGAGCGATCAGGGACAAGGCCGGCGGGCGAGGAGATTCACCCACCGGCCCTTCCGCTCGCGGTTCGTCACCGTTTCGAGACAAAGAATGTGCCATCCGGCCCGCGAGACGGCCCGGGCCAGCTCCGCCTTGCGCCAGCGGGCGATGAATCGGCCGGGGATCCACCCGCTCCGCACATCGCCGGACCTCCCGCCGTGCGCGAAGGTGGCTCCCAGCAGACCTCCCGGCCTGACCACCCCGCGAAGCGCACGCAGGGCCGCGGGCACCTGGGACTTCGGCAGGTGGATCAGAGACGCTGCAGCCCAGACCCCGTCGAAGATTTCCGGCGCCAGCGGCAGGCGCCGGAGGTCGGCCTGGACGAGCCGCAACGCGGGACTCCGGCGTCGGGCATAGCGCAGCAACGGCCAGCAGAGGTCCAGCGCCACGACCCGCAGCGAGCCTCCGTCCCGGCGGAGCCGCGTGAGGTGACGGGCGTCCTGTCCCGGACCGCACCCCAGGTCGAGAATGGCGGCGGAGCCGGGCAGCCGGGAGAGGCAGTCTCGTAAGAGCCGGGGCTCACGATACCGGCGCGAGGTCCAGGAACGGAGGTACGTCGCGAGGTGGGCCGTGTACGCATGCACGGTCTGGCGGATGATCCGGTCGGTTGCAGAGCCCGGGGTCGCGGGATGGCGCTGGCGGCGGGCAGCCGAGGACCGGCCTGGCTTCACGGCCGGGTGATCTATGAGGAAGGACCGGACTGACCCGCGCCGGGCGTCGGCTGCGACGGCTTGGGCAGCAGGATGATCTCAATCCGGCGGTTTTCCTGCCGACCCTCCGGCGTGTCATTGGTGGCGACAGGCCGCGTATCCGCATAGCCCACGGCCGTCATTCTTTCGGCCGGCACCCCGCCGACTTCGATGAGATAGCGCATGATATTCAGCGCGCGCGCCGTCGAAAGCTCCAGGTTGCTCGGAAACTTCGTGCGGAGCCTTCCCTTGATGGGGACGTTGTCCGTGTGCCCCTCGATCCGGATCTCCTGGTCGGAGACGGTCTTGAGCGTTTCCGCCACTTGCCTGAGGAGCTCCCGGCCCTCGGGCTTCACCTCCGCCTGGCCCGAGTCGAACAAGGCCTTGGCCGCCAGAGTCAGCGCGGGTTTGGGCGGCGAAGGGGGGGGCTCCTGTTTGGCCGGCGTTTCCTGCGGGGGCTCCTGCACCTCCGGCTCGGGATGCGCCTGGGCGACTTGGACCTCCGGAAGGCAGGCCTCGTTGAGCACAATCTGCAGGTGCTGGCCTTCCGCCAGCGTGATCGGGGTGAACACCCACCGACCGTCCAGCTTCCCGTAGATCTCAGAACGGAGATCGGGTCGCGGGTCCCGAAACTCGAGGAAACATCCGACGGAATACTCGCCGGCATTGAGGTCCTCGAAGCTGAACAGCCCTTCTCGATCCGCGAACCGGGTACGCATGTAATGGTGCGTCCGGTGATCCAGCGGCGGCCATAATGCCTTTAGCCCGAGGTATTCCTCTTCGATATGCTCGGCGGTGTATGGCGTGGACGGAATCAGGAGGACCAGGTGCTCCGGGCTGAGCCGGGGGTCGCCCGGTCTGAGCTTGGCGCGGAGCGTGCCGGACAGTGTGGCGGTGCCGGGCGCCTCGTATTCTTCGTAATCCTCCTGCGCGAAGGTTGCGGTGCGGGGGCTCACGGGATACGGGGCCACGCAGGCGGACGCGGCCAGCGCGACCAGCAATAAGACCGGAATGGGGAGCCCAGGGTGCATGGACGCTATAGAAGCATGCCCTAGGGGAAATGGTCAAGAATTCTGCAGAAAATCAGCCGGCCGCCTGCGAAAAAGGGTCGGGGAAGTTGATTCGAGGCGCCGGCGCTGATAGGCTGCGCTTCGCAGGAGGATGAATGAAGATCGGCGTGCTGGCTCGCGGCCACTTCATGAGCACGGACCAGCGGGGATACTCTCAGAACGACCTGGCCCTGGACGGCCCCCAGCTGGAGCTGCTGGCGGAAGAGGTTGACGAGCTTCAGATTTGCGCCTTGAACACCGGCTCGGTCCGATCGAGCACGCTGGTGGAACACGGTACCTACTCCTTCGCCTCCGACAACATCTCATTCGTGCCGCTCGGCGAAGGGAAGCTCAGCGGGGCTATTCCCTGGAAGGCCTCGCTCCGGATCGCCCAGCGCCTCTGGGTCCATGCCCGGCACTGGGATGCGCTCTACATTTTTATGCCGACGTGGCTGGGTGCGATCGGTGCCCTGGTCGCGTCCTGGAGGAAAATCCCCATCGTGGTGTACATGGGAACCGATGCGCACGAGGTGGGACGGTACATGGCCGGCACCGGCGGGCTCCGCATGCTGACCGCGCCGCTCTACCGACAGGCGGCCGTCTGGGGACAGGAATTTACGATCAGACGGGCCGCCGCCCTTATCGTGCAGGGGGAAGCCATCAAGACCCGCTATGGAAGCCTGCCCGTCCCCGTGGTCGAGCCGAAGCCGCTGACGCGGTTTCACGAGCAGGACGTCTTCATGAGGAATGAGGGGTACGATCGCTTCACCTTCCGATGCCTGTACGTCGGGAGCCTCATCGAGCGGAAGGGCGTGCAGTTCCTGATCAAGGCCGTGTCCCGGCTGAAGAACACCCACAAGCTGCGCCTTCGGATCGCCGGCACGGGCCCGCTGGGCCCTGACCTCATACGGCTGGCGAAGCGCGAGGGGCTGGACAAACGGGTGGAATTCCTCGGCTACGTGCCGAGCGGCCAGATGCAGGAGCTCTACCGCAACTCCGACCTGTTGATCCTTCCGTCACTGAGCGAGGGGTTCCCCCGGGTGCTCTACGAAGCGATGAGTCAGAGTGTCCCGATCGTCGCGACTCGCGTGGGGGGTATTGAGGGGCTGTTGAAGGACGGCTGGAATGCGCTGCTCGTCGAGCCCGGCTCCGCCGATGACCTCGCCGATGCCATGGCCACGCTGTTCAAAAGCGACAAGCTGCGGCGGCAACTGATGCAGAATGCGCGGTTCAGCTACATGAAGTCGCTCGAGCGGCCCTCGTTGATCACCGTCTTCCGGATGCTCGGCCTGACGAAGCCCCCGCCAGCGTCGGCGATGGTCTAACCGGCGGGACGCGGGACGCCCGTCCGCTGCTCCAGGGATTTCATCCGCAATTTGAAGACCACGCGCCGGCTCATCTCCGTGTTTTCCCGTCCGCTTTCATCACGGATCAGATCGAGCGCCCCACGGCCGCTGGCCGACGTGAGCGCCAGCACGCAGTGGAACCGCTCGGGCTCTCCCTCCAGGATCCGCAAGGACGCCTTCACGACCGACATCGACCGGTCCTGGCTGAGCCGGATGTTGTATTCATCGGATCGCACGACGGGCCCGGTGGAGTCGGCGTGCCCCTCGATCACCAGCGATTCGATCAATCCCCGGTGGTCCTCGCACGCATACTTCGCCAGGAGCGGAACGAACTGAGAGAGAAAGCGCTGGCCGTCCGGAGGAAGACTGGCGTCGTCGCGGCGAAATCCCAATAACGCCTGGGGGACGATGACGCTCAGCGTCAGCGGGTCATTCTGAGTTTTCCCCACCTCCACGCCTGAAAAATCCTGTTTTACTTCGTCGCGGAGGCGTTGCTCCAGCTCCTGCTGCATCTCTTCCCTGATATCTTCGGCGAGTTCTTTGGCTTCGAACGGCGTCTGGATCGACACGGTGAGCAGGAGGACGAAGATGATGGCCAGGGCGGTCATCAGCAGGTCCGTCATCCCGGACAGGACCGGCTGCTCGCTGGATCCTCTAATCTCTCGACGCATCACGGGCCGTCACCATGAGGACGAGGCGGGCTAGAGAGAAAACGGGGAAGGGACTTTGGCGGTCGCCCCACCGATACGCTCTCGCTGCTGGTCCTTGACCTGTCGTTTGAGCTGTTCCAGTGTTTGTTGGACGGCCTCGGGCGATGCCGACGATGGCAGCGATTGCCGCGAGAGCTGCGCGAATGCGTTGAGGAAAGCGCGGGCCGCTTCGCGTGACTCCTCCGAAGTCAGCGCCCCGTGCGGCTCGGCCAGCTTGGCCAACGCCTCATCGAGGATCTGCTCGAGGGTGCGCCGGGTGAAAAGCTCGTTGAGCAGTTGAATAAACCGATCGTACAGGCACGTCATCCGGTGCGATAGCATCTTCTCCTCCAGGAACAACACGGAGGAGCACGCCAGTGCCATGATCGACGTGAGGAATTTGCCCGACAGCCCGCGGACGAGCGCCTCGGTCGCTCCGCGCGTCAACCCCTGGATCTGCAGCTCGTACAGTCCGATCAGGATCGCGACGAACGTGAGCAGCAGGCCGAGCCCGACGACAAAGCCTGGAATACTGGCGTAGAACGCGAGGTTGAGGCGTTGCCCCAGCAAGGCGTCCCAGGTAAAGAATTCTTCCGCGCTGCGGGTGCTATAAATCTTGCTGCCCTGCTCGCTGTTCCCCGACAGCAGCGTATCGCGGAAGGTCCGCCAATACGGCCGCAATCGCGCTTCCCGTTCCATGATGCTGTCCAGCAGGAACAGCCCCTCGCGGTCGATTTTCCAGGCGCTCCGGGAGATGGTTTCGAGCTGTCCCGAAATATGCGCCAGCGGCCGGAGGGCGCGCCGGGTCTTGACCCACAGACTCATCGCCACCATCACCGAGAACACAAAAATCACGACGGTTCCGAACCAGCTGATGCCCGGAGCGTGCATCAGCCCGAAAGGGTCTGCGTCGGTGAAAGGATGGATGAGGAGGCCCAACAGGGAGTCCATCACGCTCCCAAAGTGTTGCACAGGCAGGGGAAAGAGTCAATTGAAGGCATCGGCAGGAGATCGGCGTGGGCGGGAACGGTGTGACGGAGCGTCAGCTGTCTTCGCTGTCGAACGCGAGAGACTCGGCGCGGAGGGGTGCTCCGGTCAAGGCTCGATAGGCCTCGCTCACGGACCTGACCGGAGAGACCTGCATAAGAAAAGGGGTCCGCCAGTCGCTGTCGGCAACATCCTGTTCGTCCGGGATGAGGACTCGGCTCAGGTGGCCTTCATAGGCGGCGTTGACTTTCAATGGCACGCCTCCGACCGGCCCGATCTCCCCCGCGTCCGTGACCGTCCCGGTAATCACTCTATCTCCGGGCACCGGATCGCCCTTGGCCAGCGCCACCACGGTCAGGCCGACCATGGCCGACAGGCTGGCGCCGTACACCGTGACGTTGTGGTAGGGCACCGTCAGGACGATGCTCCACGAATCGGACGGCAGGCCTGCATGTCTTGCCGTACGGAGAATGGCATCGGTCACAGCGATCTGGGCAAGTGCCGAGAACCGTCCAGGGGTCGTCTGAAAGGTGACGGTGAGACCATGATGATCGGTCCGCTTCTCAAACCCGATCAGCAATGCGCTGACGACACCGGTGGGTTCGTACTTGGAATCCAGGGTTGTTCCCAAGATCCAGATGAGCTGCTCCTGCCCATTGTGGATCCTGGCCTGTTCCTTGGCGTGAGCGTCTGGCGCAACCAGTGCGGCCGCCAGCAGAAGCAAGGTGACCCTGCACAAGACGCTCAAAACCTTCCCGCTGACCTGTGATCGGGCCCCACGATGTCGCATCAGAAATATATTCTATCAGTAGTGTCCGACAGATTTCAGAACAAATTCAGTTGGTTCGTGTCTGAGTCCGTGTGCTCGAACGGCGCGAGATCGGTAAGGAGTTGAATCAGCGGCACATTCTCGAACGGTGTGACGCTCAAGATCTGTAACATGGCGTGTAGCGACAGGTCGAGATTCAGCCGCTTGCGGATGATGGCCACCAGGACATAGACGGCGACGGCGATCCAGATTTGAGTTTTGACCGCGTTCTCCGACGTGCCGAAGAACCGCTTGATACGAAGATGCTGTTTGATCCATTTGAAGAACAACTCGACCTGCCAGCGGTGTCGATACAGGTCGCAGACCGTCAGGGCGGGAAGCGAGAACTGGTTGGTCAGGAAGACCAGCGTCTTGCCCTCGGCGTCGCGAAAGCGAATGCGTCGCAGCCTTCCGGGGTAGCCTTGCTGGGAGTAAAACACCACCAGGTCGATCACTTGGTCGCACATCACTCCGGTGCGGCGGTCGACGGGGCGGGAATACAGGCGAGTGAACCGGAAGTTGGACTTCGCCCGGATGACAAAGAAGCTGCCCGCCTGATCGAGCGTGTGCAGCCGTTCGAAATCGAGATACCCGCGATCCATCACGTAGAAGGCGCCCGGCTCGGGGAACAGGAGATCGAGGACATTGACATCGTGGAGCTTGCCGTCGCTGATGTGCAGCAAGGTGGGGATCGCGCCGCGCAGGTCCAGCAGGGCATGCAGCTTGATGGCCGCTTTCGTGTCGCGAAACGGTGCCCAGGGGAACATCGACAAGCACAGGTCGATGGTGGTGGAGTCCAACGCATACACCGTGTCGGACAGGTCCACCCCCAGCGGGTCGCGCGCATACAGCGGTTGGGCGAGACGGATGAGGGCGTGGGCAAATTCGCAATAGATGCGCCAATCGCGCGATTCGTTGGCATCGGCGAGCACGCTGCGACTCACGGAGCCACGGAGTCCCAGGTGATAGAGCTTGGCGGGCTGCGCGCGCAGGCACGCTTCGATGTCGCGCAGGCTCTCCCGATAGGTCACCTGCGCGAAGGCCATGCACAAGAAGTGGTCCAGACAACTGAACGTGCGGATGTTGAAGTTGCCGTGATACTTGGCCACCAGGCGGCGGAACGTATGCCATGGCGCACCTTCCATGACCTGCGCAAACACCAGCTTCCCAGCATGCATGGGGACCTCCCGGTACAATCCGGGAAGCCTGCCCACAGCGATGCGGCGAATTCAAATCGTGAACACTGGGATAGGCCATGAACGCCGCGCCAAATCTAGCTTTTAGAGAAATGTCCATCAAAGCTGTCGGACACTACTGATCCCGTCGTACGGGAGCGCCCCGCGGTTACGAACCTTTCCGGCTATCCACCACA
>CAYJUM010000012.1:0-46303 GCA_964373355.1 uncultured Nitrospirales bacterium
GACACGCTGCAGAACTCGCACTCGAAATGGCACCCCCGGGTCGTGAAGCTGCACTGCCGCGTCATGTACGCGTCGGGACTCAGGAGCTCGACGACCGGGCTCCTGTAATCCACCAGCGACGGGAATTCGCCCATCTTGTACATGCGCTTCATGGCCCCCGCCTCGAAGTCCGCCACCACCTGCGGCCAGAGGTCCTCGGCCTCGCCGCAGACGACGGCATCGCAGTAGCGGAGGGCCTCGTCCGGACAGTAGGTCGGATGCACCCCGCCCAGCACGACCTTCTTACCGCGCTTCCTGAACTCCGTGGCGATCTCGTACGCGCGCGGCGCGTAGCAGGTCATGACGGACAGCCCCACCAGGTCGCAGGGATGGTCGAAGTCGATGTCCTGGACGGCTTCATCGACCAAGTCCACGTGCCAGCTCGTGGGGGTGTAGGCGGCGATGACCGGCAGGCTCAATTTCGGGAACCACACGGCCCGCCGCTCGCTGGCCGTCAAGTGATAGGGGTTGTTCCGGGGATATGGGTCCACCAGCAACAACGTCCGGCGTGTCTGTAGGCTGTCTATGGGCTGCATCTGGTCCTCCTGAGCACGAAGTCTCGATTCCCGATCCAGTGTGTCGGCGTGCGTCTCAGTATACTCAACGGGCGGCGCCGATGGGGCGAAATTCCGGCAACGGTTCCTCTTCCACCGGCGTCTCTTCCGGCGGCGCGACCTGCTCGCCCGCCGCGGCTTTCTCCTGCTCTTTTTTCAACTGTTCTTCCCGCTTCATCTGCTCGCGCTTCATCTTGGCGGCCACGCCGATGCTCTCCGGCGCGATCGGCGGCCCGACGTTGCCGCAGCCGGCCAGCCACAGCGGGAGCGCCAGGAGCGCGCTCAGGGCCAACCGGATCATGAGGCCAGGGCCTTGGCCAGGGCCTTGATCCGGGCCTCGACGCGCTTGCGGGCCGTCCCGCCGATTTGGGACTTCCGCTCCAGGGCGCCTTCCACGGTCAGAACATCCAGCGCGTCCTTCTCGAAGCGCTCGGAGAACTCCCGCAAGTCGGCCAGCGTCAGCCCCCGGAGCCCCTTGGACGATTCCACACAGTCCCGCACCAGTCGCCCGATGATCTCATGGGCCTCGCGGAACGGCACGCCCTTGGCCACGAGATAATCGGCCAACTCGGTGGCCAGGAGATAGCCGGAGTCCGCCGCCCGGGACAGCACGGCCCGGTTGACGCGCAGGCCCTTCAACAGCTCCGCGGTGATCTCCAGGCAGGCCGCGGCCGTATCCAGCGCATCGAATACGGCTTCCTTGTCCTCTTGCAGGTCGCGATTGTAGCTCAGCGGAAGCCCCTTCAGTGTGGTCAGGAGCGCCATCAGGTCGCCGTAGACCCGGCCGCACTTTCCCCTGACGAGCTCCGGCACGTCCGGGTTCTTCTTCTGCGGCATCATGCTGCTGCCGGTGCAGAAGGTGTCCGGGAGCTCCACGAACTGAAATTCCTGCGAAGACCACAGCACCAGTTCCTCGCTCAGCCGCGACAGATGCATCATGAGGATGGCCAGCGCCGCCAGCGTCTCGACCGCGAAGTCCCGGTCCGACACGGCGTCCATGCTGTTCTTACTGACGCCCGCAAACCTCAGGAGCCGCGCCATGTAGGCGCGATCCAACGGATAGTTCGTGCCCGCCACGGCGCCGGACCCGAGCGGCAGCTCGTCCGCGCGGCTTCTCGCGTCGCGCAGGCGGCCCTTGTCGCGCTCCAGCATCTCCACGTAGGCGAGCCAGTGGTGGGCGAGCAGGACCGGCTGCGCCCGCTGCAGGTGCGTGTAGCCCGGCATCGTCACATCCAGATGCGCGCGGGCCTGGCCCACGAGGACCTGCTGCAGGCGCCGCACCGCGTCCCCCAGGGCATCGAGCCCCGCTCGCACGTAGAGGCGGAGATCGAGCGCCACCTGATCGTTGCGGCTGCGCCCCGTGTGGAGCTTCCCGCCGACGGGCCCGGCCAGCTCGGTCACCCGCCGCTCGACCGCCGTGTGAATGTCCTCGTCCTCGGGCGCAAAGGCAAACCGGCCGGCGTCGAGCTCCGCCCGCGTCTGGCCCAGGGCACGGATCAACGCCGCGGCCTCGCGCGCCGTCAGGACACCGGCGCGCTTCAGGGCACGACAGTGCGCCACGCTCCCGTCGATGTCCTGCGGGTAGAGACGGCGGTCGAAGGGGACCGACGAGGTGAAGCGTTCGACGGTCCGGTTCGTCCGCTCGCGAAAACGCCCGGACCAGACCTTCCCACCGGAACGTGAAGCCTGAGAAGTGAGGCGTGAACGGTCAGGCGTATTTCTATTTTGCCCTTTCCGCTTTGCCTTTGGCACCATCACCTTGCACTTTCTCGCAGCCGTCGCTTCACGATTCACGCCTCACGTTTGACGCGTGTGCGGCGCTGGGCCCGGATCGCCAGCCGGAGCGCGTTGAGGCGGATGAAGCCATCGGCATCGGGCTGGCGGTACGCCTCGTCCTCCTCGAATGTCGCCAGGTCCAACCGGTACAGCGAGCGGTCGGAGCGGCGCCCCGTCACCGTGCAACTGCCCTTGAAGAGCTTGACCCGCACGGTGCCGCTCACGTCCTGCTGCGCCGTATCGAAGGCCTTCTGGAGCATCTCGCGCTCGGGCGCGTACCAGTATCCATAGTAGATCAGCTCGGCGTAGCGCGGGATCAGACTGTCCCGCAGATGCAGGACCTCCCGGTCCAGCGTGATCGACTCCAGGCCGCGATGGGCCGCGTGCAGGATGGTGCCGCCAGGCGTCTCGTACACTCCGCGGGATTTCATGCCGACGTACCGGTTCTCGACGAGGTCCACCCGCCCCACACCGTGCTGGCCGCCCAGCTTGTTCAGGTGTGCCAGCAACGCCGCCGGCGTCATCCGCTTGCCGTCCACCGCCACGGGATCGCCGCGCTCGTACTCGATTTCGACCTCCCGCGGCTTGTTCGGCGCTTTCTCGGGAGAGACCGTCATCTGAAAGATCTCGTCGGGCGGCGCCTCCCACGGATCCTCCAGGATGCCGCCTTCGTAGCTCACGTGAAAGAGATTGGGGTCCGTGCTGTACGGCTTCGCCTTGGTAGCGGTCACCGGGATGCCGTGCGCCGCGGCGTACTCGATCAGCTCCCGGCGCGAGCGCAGGCTCCACTCCCGCCACGGCGCGATGATCCGCACCTTGGGGTCCAGCGCGAGATAGGTGAGCTCGAACCGGACCTGATCGTTCCCCTTGCCGGTCGCGCCATGGGAGACGGCGTCCGCGCCCTCCTGATGGGCGAGCTCGATCTGCCGGCGCGCGATGAGCGGGCGGGCGATCGCGGTGCCGAGGAGGTAGCTGCCCTCATAGACGGCGTTGCCGCGCAGCATCGGAAAGATGTGATCCTTCACGAACACGTCCCGAAGGTCCTCGACGTGCACCTTCGCGGCGCCGATCGCGAGGGCTTTCGCCCGCACCGCCTTGAGATCCTCTCCCTGTCCCAGGTCCGCGCAGAACGCCACGACCTTGCAGTCGTAGGTCTCCTGCAGCCATCGCAGGATCACCGAGGTATCCAGGCCGCCGGAATAGGCCAGGACCACTTTCTTGACGGGCTGCATGCTCATGGCCGCTTCCGGCCTCGCGTCAACAGCTCGATCAGGATCGCCTTCTGCATGTGCAGGCGGTTCTCGGCCTGGTCCAGCACCACCGACTGCGGTCCGTCCAGCACGCCCGCGGTGATCTCCTGGCCGCGGTGCGCCGGGAGGCAGTGCATGACGATCGCGGAGGGGCGGGCGAGCTTCAGCAGGCGCTCGTTGACCTGATAGGGCGCGAGGGTTTTCAAGCGGCGGGCCTGCTCCCGCTCGCGGCCCATGCTGATCCAGACGTCGGTATAGATGACATCGGCATCCTTGACCGCGAGTTGCGGGCTGGCGGTGATCGTGATATCCGCGCCGGTCTGCTCGGCCTCGACGCGTGCCAGGTCCACGATCCGCTGGTCGGGCTCATACCCGGTCGGGCACGCCAGGCTCATGTGCATCCCCATCTTGGCGGCGCCCTCGATCAAGGAATTGGCGACGTTGTTGCCGTCTCCCACATAGGCCAGGCGGACGCCCCGCAGGCTTCCCTTCTTCTCCTGGATGGTCAACAGGTCGGACAGGGCCTGGCAGGGATGGCAGAGGTCGGTCAGCCCGTTGATCACGGGAATGGTCGCGCGGCTCGCCCACTCTTCGACCGTCGCCTGGTCGTAGGTCCGGATCACGAGCCCGTCCAGGTACCGGGACAGCACCTGCGCCGTATCGGCGATGCTCTCCCCGCGGCACATCTGGATGTCCATGGCCGAGAGGAAGAGGGACTGCCCGCCGAGCTGATTCATCGCGGCTTCGAACGACACCCGCGTCCGGGTGGACGGCTTCTCGAACAGCAGCCCCAGCGTCATGCCGGCCAGACGTCGCGTGGCGGCCGCCCGGCGGTGGGACCGCTTCAACTGCCCCGCCAGCCGCATCAGGCGCACGATCCGAGCGCGGGGAATCGCCCCGACGGTGAGCAAGTCCTTGGGATTCGTGGTCAGCCGCACGGCACTGCCTCTCCCTGGCGCATGCACGAGGCGCTCTAGATCCGCTTGTTCAGGACCTGGGTCAGGATCTCGATGAGACGGTCGATCTCGGATTGGGTCACGACGAGCGGCGGCAGGAACCGCAGGACGCGTTCTGCCGTACAGTTGAGCAGCACGCCGCGGGCCAGGCAGTCGGCCACGATTGACTGCCCCTCGACGGTGAGTTCCATGCCCAGGAGCAGCCCGAGGCCGCGCACGTCGCGCACGATCGGGATCTGCTCCTTGCACTCCTGGAGGCTCTTGGCCAGATACTCGCCCATCCGGCGGCTGCGCTCGAGGAGGCGTCCCTCCACGAGCGCATGGAGGACGGCGGAGGCCGCCGCGCAGGCGACGGGGTTCCCGCCGAAGGTCGTGGCATGAGCGCCCGGCGTAAAGGCACCGGCCACCTCATCGGTTGCCAGGCAGGCGCCGATCGGCAGGCCCCCGCCCAGCCCCTTGGCCAATGTCATGATGTCCGGGGCCACCCCCATCTGCTCGTAGGCGAAGAGCGTCCCGGTCCGCCCGATCCCGGTCTGGACCTCGTCGAAGACCAGCAACACTCCGCGCTCCGTGCAGAGCTCCCGCAACCGTGCGAGATAGCCCCGGTCGGCGACACGGACACCGCCCTCCCCCTGGATCGGCTCCAGCATCACCGCCGCGGTCTCGGGCGTCATCGCCCTCGTCACCGCCTCGATGTCGTTGAAGGGCACGTGGGTGAACCCGGGCAGCAACGGCTCATAGCCTTTTTGAATCTTCTCCTGGCCGGTGGCGCTGAGCGTGGCCATCGTCCGGCCGTGGAAGGAATTCAGCATCGTGATGATCTGCGAGCGGCCCGCGCCGTGGCGCTGATGGGCATAACGCCGGACCAGCTTGATCGCCGCCTCGTTGGCCTCCGCGCCGCTGTTGCAGAAGAACACCTTGTCCGCGAACGACCGCTCGACGAGCGTGCGGGCCAGCCGGACCTGCGGCTCGGTATGGTAGAGGTTGGACGTGTGGAGGATCTGCTGACACTGCTTCTGAATCGCCGCCACGATATCCGGATGAGAATGGCCGAGCACGGTCACCGCCACGCCCGAGACAAAGTCCAGATATTCGCGGCCTTCCAGGTCATAGACGCGGCTGCCCCGGCCCCGGGCGATGGCGATGGGGGCATCGGCATAGGTGTGCATCAAGTAGCGTTCGGCCTCCTGCCGGAGGATGTCGGTCAGCATACTCTTGCCTCGGTAGAATTCGGGAAAGGTAACACATCGGCGGGCGTTCCCGCAACAGGAACTCGTCGGAGAAGGCGCTCTATGTGCTTTCATTTCTTGCGGAATTCCGCCTCGTGCGCCTTGTGGGCAACTTCCGAGAATGCTATAAGGTCGGACGCCCGGCCAGAGACTCAACCAGCATCGCCCGATGCTCTGGCCGGCCTCCGATCCGATGAAGCCCTGCCCCAAATGCGAGCAGCAGAACACGGACGAGGCCCTGTTCTGTTCACAGTGCGGCACGGCCTTTCCGGGCATCGCTCCCGTTTCGGATGAGGCCCAGCTCTGGCGGACCTTCATCGGTCCGAGCAAATCCGTCTTTCTGTCCTTCACGCGCGGGGTCGCATTCGAGCCCGCCGACAGACGGTACCTCGAGCAGTTTCAGAAATTCTCACGCACGATCCAGCCCCGCTTCGCGCTGACCTGGCACTGGCCGGCGTTCCTGTTCGATCCGTTTCTGTGGTTCCTGTACCGCAAGATGTACCTCTACGCGCTGATCTACGCGGTCGGGCCGGTCCTCTCGGTCTACCTGACCGGCGATTTTACAGTCGGGATCGTGTGGCGGGTGATGGCCGGGACCAGCGCCAACTATCTTTACTTCTGGCACGTGAGAGAGCATCTGGCGGCCATCCGCGCCAAGGGCGGGAGGGACGGGCCTGCCCGAGAGCGGATGCTGCGGGATCTCGGCGGGGTCCAGCCGTATGTCATCTGGCTGGGCGTGGCCTTGCACATCCTGCTGATCCTGGCGGTGGTCTCCGGTGTGCGCGAGCACCCGGCGGGGGAATTCAGGAAAGGGGTGCCGGGGGCTGGCAGATTTTTCTGATCGCCGGGGTCAGGAGGCCCCGGGATGCGGGCGGGACATCTGCCAGCCAAACCAGGCCCGAAACCATTCAAAGTCGCTCTTGTAGGCGTCGGCGGAGTCTTCCGGCGTGCCGCGTTGCTCGAGCATGGTATAGGTGCGCGGCCAGTTCTTCAGCCACCAGGACTTCAGCTCTTCGGGAGTGTAGGCCTGGCCGCCCGGCTGGCGAATCCCCGACGCCGAGACGACGTCGGCGATCAGCGGCCAGTACCGGTCCTTGCCGAGCCCGAGGGCGCGGAAATGCTCGCGCAACAGAAAGACGACCCAGAGCTCGGCGCTGTGCTTCTTGTTGTGCTTGAAGGGCTGCGTCTGGCGGAGCGGAACAGGGTCGAAGTTCTTGATGATCGAGCTGTAATCTGGCCCCCCGTAGCTGCCGGCGATCTTGGCGATGTCCTGGAGCATGTTCGCCAGCTCCACTTCGACGACGGGGCTCTCGGCGGGGGCCTCCGGAGCCAGCGGGTTCCTGGCGCTCAGCAGATCGATGAGGGGTTTCAGCTCCCGCAGGCGCTCGACCGCCGCCTTGAGGATCTGCTCGGATTCGAGCCAGTAGTCCGGGTCATTTTTCGACGTCCGAACCCGGCCGGGGGGCGGGAGCACCGGAGGGATCCAGTAACGCAGCACCACGAAGAGGACGTAATGCACGTCACCGCGCGCGCGGAACAGCCGCTCGAGAATCCCATCCTGGCCGGCGGCGTTCTTGAAGAACAGACGGCACTGGTCGCCAACCCCCACGCGTTGGGCCATCCCGACCCACCATTGTTCGAGGTCCAGCCAGGGCTGTTCTTCGACGGGCTGTCGGGGGTGTTCCGCCATATGCGCCTTCACGCGTCCGATGCGCGCGGCGTGATCGTACCGTGTGCCCGTGGTGATTGCAACCGGACGAGGCCAGCGCCCCGCGCACGGTCTTGCGCCGGACGGGCGTCTACGTCAGGATAGCCGCAGGAGGGACACCGGATATGTCACGCTTGGTCCTGCTTCGGCACGGAGAATCGCAGTGGAATCTCGAAAACCGGTTTACGGGGTGGGTGGATGTGCCGTTGTCGCCGGCCGGAGAAGCCGAGGCCCGGCGGGCCGGAGAGAAGTTGGCCGGCTTCCGGTTCGACCGTGCATTCACGTCGGTGTTGAAGCGGGCGATCGACACGCTGCGGATCGTGCTCGAGGTGGTCCACCAGCCCGACATTCCGGTGGAGAAGGACCAGGCCCTCAATGAGCGCCGGTACGGCGACCTGCAGGGCCTGAACAAGGCCGAGACGGTGCAGAAATACGGGGAGCAGCAGGTCAAGCTCTGGCGGCGCAGCTACGACGCGCGCCCGCCGGGGGGAGAAAGCCTCAAGGACACCGCCGAGCGGGTCCTGCCCTACTATGACGCCCGCATCAAGCCGCATCTGCTGGCGGGGCAGACCGTGCTGGTGTCCGCCCACGGCAACAGCCTCCGGGCCTTGGTGATGCATCTCGACCGGCTCAGCCCCGAGCAGGTGCTCGAACTGAACATTCCGACGGGCGCCCCGCTCTTCTATGAGTTCGATCCCGCCGGGAACCCCGTCTCCCACCGCTACCTCTAGCTCGTCGCTCGTCGTTCGTGAAGCGTTGTCCGCGAGATACGCTTCACGCTTCATGCTTCACACTTCACGAACCGTCAATTGAGTTGATCGTACAGGTCGACGTTCTTGAGGCTCCAATTGACCGCGCTCTTGAGCTCCCGGAGCTTGGGGTCATCGCCGGCCCTGACCCCTTGCAGCGATTGGGAGAGCGCGTAGAGCGGCTGATAGGAGCGGTGATCGGGCAGCTTGCCGAGCGCCCAGGCCGCCTCGATCTTCACGCTCACATCCTGCGCCTGTAAGGCCTCGATCAATGGCGGGATGATGGAGAAGTCCCCGTTCAGGGCGCCGATCTCTCCCAGCCCCTTGGCCGCCGCGGCCTGCAGCTCCGGCTTGCCGGTCTTCAGCAGAGCCACCAGGACGGGCGTGGTGTCGCGCTGACCGATCTTCCCCAGCGCCATGACGGCGGCCTTGGCGACGGCCGTGTCCGGGTCCTTGATCAGGCTCGTGAGGCGCGGCACCGCCTTGGTGGACAGCATCTCGCCCAGCAACCCGATGATCTTCAGCTTGCGCGCCTGGTCGGCCTTCTCCATGGTCGTGAGCAGGCGCTCGTCCTGCCCCCACTCGGCCGTGAGCAGGAGGGGAAAGTCGTACTGCTCGAGCCGCTCCGTGAGCTTGGCGAGCGCGAACTCGCCGGGGTCGCCGGCGTTGGCCGCGGCCGCAGCCTTGACGGCGTCGACGAAATCCGTGCGGACTTCCTTTTGCCAGCCCATTTTCTTTCCGCCGAGGAGATAGAGGATCTGGCAGGCCGGCCCCCTCCAGACGCGGGAGGGGGAATCCGGTAGGTCGGCGTCGCCGCCGGATGGCGTGGTGCCTTCCCAGATCTTGCGTTGCTCGCACTTGACTTTCACTTCGACATCATGCGGCTGCCCCGGGTCGGTGACGGTCGCATAGCCCAGCTCCCGGAGGCGTCCGCCCACCAGATCTTCCAGCGGCGCGAACTCGCGCGGCCCCCGGTCCGTGATCGCCACCGCCTCCACCAGAATTCGTCCGACCCTGTGGAGGCGGTCCCGCTGCTCGGGGGTGAATTGGTCGCGCCGCGCATCCGAGAGGCCGCTCCACCCCGGGACCAGCGCGAGCAGGATGAGGACGAGACACGCGACCCGGATCATGGACGCCTTACCTCCCCCTTCACGCCGCGCGCGGTGATGGTGCCTTCCCCGGGCTCCAGTTGCCAGAACCGGTAGGCGAAGTCCAGCGCCGCGGTCCCCCTGAAATTGTAGGAGATTCCCGCATCCAATTGCACCCCCTTGCCCCGGTGGTCCCGGCCGCAAAGCTGAGGTCCTGCTTCAGGTCACGGGCTCGCGGATAGCCCGGACGCCGCGCACGGCGCCAGGACCATGGCGAATGCGCTACGAGGCGGAAGACGGGGCGCAGTTCGAGATCCGGTGCACCATCGGCCCGCGGCACCGGCTCATTCCGCTCCGCGGGTATGGGCTTCCACACCGTGAAGGCATGACGGAGTCGCGGGTGTTGATCGTCATGGAACGAATGGAACGGACCGCGCAGGCCGAAGCCGCCTGAGTCCGGCCGCGATCAGGGCGGTGACGTCAGCTTCCCCGCGGCCAGCAGCCGCTCGCATTCCTCGGCCGGCACCGGACGGCTGAAGAGATACCCCTGCATCCCCTCGCATTCGTGCGGCTGCAGCAGCGTCAGCTGCTCCTGCGATTCCACCCCTTCCGCGATGACCTTGAGCTTGAGCGTGTGGGCCATCGCGATGATCGCGGGCACGAACGCGGCATTCTCCGACCCCGCGGTCATTTCCTTCACGAAGGACTGGTCGATCTTGAGGACATTGACCGGGAAGCGCTTCATGTAGCCCATGGAGGCGTACCCGGTGCCGAAGTCGTCGATCGAGATCTGCACGCCCAGGGCGGACAGCGCGCGCAGGGTCTCGACCGTCCATTCCACGTCGTGCATGGCGAGCATCTCGGTGATCTCCAGATTGAGCCAGCGCGGCTCCAGGCCGGTCTCGGCCAGAATCTGGCTGATCTGTGTCACGAGCCCGTGAAAGCGAAACTGCTTGGGCGAGAGATTGACCCCGATCCGGATCGGCGGATAACCACGGTCCTGCCAGGCCTTCGCCTGGGTGCAGGCCTTCCGGATGACCCAGACCCCGATCGGGACGATCAGGCCGGTCTCCTCGGCCAGACCGATGAACGCCGCCGGTGCCAACAAGCCCAGCTCGGCGTGCCGCCAGCGCAGCAGCGTCTCCAGGCCCACGATCTGCCCGGAGCGCGGGTCCACCTGGGGCTGGTAGAAGAGGACGAATTCGTCGCGCTCCAGGGCGGACCGGAGCCGGTCCTCGAGCTGCAGCCGCTCCGTGGAGCGCAGCTTCAGATCGGCGGTCCAGAACTGGTAGGTGTTGCGCCCCTGCTCCTTGGCGCGGTACAGGGCGTTGTCGGCGTTCTTGATGAGAGTCTCCGCGTCGCTGCCGTCCTGGGGGAAGATGCTGAGCCCGAGACTCGCCGTGACAAACACCTCGTTGCCGCCGAAGTCGCAGGGCTCCGTGAAGATATCCAGGATTTTCTGGGCGATCTTGGCCGCGTCTTCCGGATGGGCGATCTCCGGCAGCAGCACCGCAAACTCATCGCCGCCGAGCCGCGCCACCGTATCGCTCTCCCGGACGCATTCCTGGAGACGGCCGGCCACCCCGTGCAGCAGCACATCCCCGATGGTGTGACCGAACGTATCGTTCACGTACTTGAACTTGTCCAGATCGAGCATGAGCACCACCAGTTTCTGCTGCCGCCGCCGCGCCTGGGCCATGGCGTGATCCAGGCGATCCAGGAAGAGACGGCGGTTCGGCAAGCCGGTCAATTCATCGTGCGTCGCCAGATGCTGGATGCGCTCCTCGGTCTGCTTCCGCTCCGTGATGTCATAGCAGGAGCCGATGTACCCCGCGAAATTCCCGTTCAACGCCTGGAAGGGATGGCCGTGATCGATGATCCACCGGTAGGTGCCGTCGTAGCGGCGCAGCCGGTATTCGATCTCGAACGGCGTGCGGGCGTGAAAGGCGTGCCGGTACTCCGCGAGGCACCGCGCGCGGTCTTCCGGATGCACGCCCTCGACCCAGCCCTCGCCCACCTCCTGCTCCAGCGCCCGGCCCGTGAACCGCAGCCAGCTCGTGTTGAAGTAATTGCATCGGCCGTCGAGGCCGGCCTGCCAGATCATGGCGGGAAATTCGTCGAAAAGCCTCATGTAGTAGTCGCGCGACTCTCGGACGGCCTGCTCCGCCCGTTTCGCTTCCGTGATGTCCTTGATGATCGCCGCCAGGGCGTCAGGTTGTTCGCGGGTGCCCTTGACCACGAACACGTTCAGGGAGACCGGGACGCGGCTGCCGTCTTTTCGGACGTATTCCTTCTCGTAGACAACGGGCAAGCCGGTCTTCAGCAGATCCTGGACCAGGCGCGCCTCCCGCTCGTGGTATTCGGGCGGCGTGATGTCCTGGTAACGCAGCCCGCCCAGCAGCTCCTGTTTGGAATATCCGGTCAGGCGGCAAAAGGCATGGTTCACGTCCAGCAGCACGCCGTCCAGCGTGGCGTACCCGATACCGTCCCCGGAGGCGTCGAACATGCCGCGGAACTTCTCCTCGGTCTGTTTGCGATCCGTAATGTCCTCGGCGATGCCCAGCAGGAAGCGGGGCTTACCCCGATCGTCCAGAATCGGAATCTTCTTCGTGTGTAAGACCCGTTCGCCCTTGAACCGCGTCTGGATCGGCTCCTCCGGGATCTCGAGCACCCCTTCGCCCTGCAGGACTTCCCGGTCCTTGGCGGTGAAGAACTCCGCCTGATCGGGCGGGAAGAAGTCGTAGTCGGATTTGCCGATCAGCTCGTGCCGCGAATATCCCAGCAGGTCTTCGCCGGCCTTGTTGAACCGGACGAACTTCAGGTCCGCGGCATCCTTCACGAAGATCATGTCCGGGATGTTCTCGACGATGGATTGCAGGAAGGTCTGCGCTTCCTTGATCTCCTGTTCGGCCTGCTTGCGGTCGGTCACGTCCACGCAGGAGCCGATGTAGCCGGTGAACCATCCGCCGGACGTGAACAGGGGCACCCCGGTGTGCAGGATCCATCGGTATTCCCCATCCACCCGCCGCAGACGGTATTCCATCGTGAACGGGCGCTTGTCGCGGAGCGCCGCCTGATACACGCCGAAGCAGTAGCCGCTGTCCTGGTGGTGCATGCGCTCGGTCCAGCCCCTGCCGCGCTCCTCCTGCAGCGTGCGGCCCGTGAAATCCAGCCACGGTTTGTTCACGAACATGCATTGGCCGTTCGGGCCGGTCATCCAGATCAGCACCGGCGCATGATCGGCCAGGAACCGGAATCGCTCCTCACTCTGCCGGAGCTTCTCCTCGGCGAGTTTCCGTTCGGTGATGTCGCGGATCACGACCTGAACGCCGATGAGCTGTCCGTCCTGGAGCAGGCGGCTCGGATGGGCCTCCCCGATGAGCCGCGTCTCGTCCCGGCAGACGATCTGCAGCTCGAACGGCGGCCGGGTCTCGCCCGCCAGGACACGCTCGAATTCCCGAACCGCCTTCTGCCGGGACTCCGCGCTCAGGAGGCTGATGGTGCCGAAGTGTTTGCCGAGCATCTCCTCGGCACGGTACCCGGAGTAGCGCTCCGCCGCCGGGTTGAACAGTTGGATGCGTCCACCGAGGTCCAACGAGACGATCCCGTCGGGAGAATCCTGCACGAGCTGGGCGAACTTCCGCTCGCTTTCCTGGCTCTTGAGCCAGGCCACCCGCAGCTTGCCCGTGCTCCAGAAGAGCAGGAGCAGCATCGGGATGAACACCAGCCCGCCCCCCAGCCCGAGCTTCGCGAGCTCGCTTCGGATGGCCATGAGGACATCACTCCGGTCCACGCGCAACAGGACGGTCCAGGCCACGTCGGGATAGCCCACGCCCTTCGTGCGGCTGTATCCGGTGATCACGGGGACGTGCCGGCGGAAGTGCTGCTCCTCGACGTATCCGGTGATTCCGGACTCGCTCCGGAGCGCCGACGGAAGCCCGAGGCGCTTGAGGTTGACGGCGGCTTTTGGCTCCGCGGACGCCACCGAATCGATGAAGGCGGATCCCTCGCGCGTGAGGAACTGGTACTCCACCCGTCCGGGAAACCCCCGCTGGACTTGAAACGTCCGGACGCTGCCGGTCAGGATCTTTTCCAGGGTCGGCAGCCCCGTCCGCGCATGGATCGCCCCGCGAAAGGCGCCGCGCCGGTCGAGGATCGGGGCCGTGAATCCGACGACCTGGATCCCGCCGGCCTCGTGCCAGATTTCCGGATCCTCGATCCTGCCCGCCCGCTCGGCGCGAGCGGCCCGAAACCATTCGGACCGGCGGTGGTCCTGTCCGACGCTGGGCGGGTCGGTCGCCGCCACGATCGTGCCGCGCGCATCGGCCACGCCCACCCACACATACCCGGGGGGCGTCTCCTGCAGGACCATCAGGTACCTCGTGACGGCCGCTTGGTCGAGTCTCTGAAAGACCGGCGCGTTGGCCGCCACCACGATGTCGCCGTACCGGTCGGCCAGGTACTGGTCCAGTTTGTCGGCAATCTGCGCCGTGGTGAGGGCGAGCGTTTCTCCCGTCTTGGTCACGAGCTGCGTTTCGATGGAGTAAAGGGCGACGGCTCCCGTGACCACCCCCACGAGCGTCATCACCACGATGAGCGCTTGCAGCCAGGCGTACGGCGCGTGGGACCGGAAGAGGGATGGAAGCATCGAGGCTCCTGATGAGCAACGGGTGAGACTCTAATGAGAAGGACGTATCGAGTCAAGAAAACCGCGAAATCGCGCGGGCCGGTCTGTTGATTTCTCCCGGAGGGGGTGATAGAGCAGTCGCATGCGTCTCGTCTTCATGGGCACGCCGGAATTTGCGGTCCCGTCCCTGCGGGCGCTGCTGGAGTCCGGCGACCAGGTGGTAGGGGTCGTCACGCAGCCGGACCGCCCAAAGGGACGCGGCCAGTCCGTCGTGGAGTCGCCCATCAAACGTCTGGCGAAGGACGCGGGGCTTCCGGTGCTCCAGCCGCTCAAGATGAAGGACCCCGCGTTTCTCGGGGCGCTCCAGGACTGGAAAGCGGAGGCGATCGCGGTGACGGCATTCGGGCGCATCCTGCCGCCGGCGATCCTGGAGCTCCCGCCGCTCGGGTGCGTCAATGTCCATGCCTCGCTGCTGCCGGCCTACCGGGGCGCCGCGCCCATTCAATGGGCCCTCATCAACGGCGAGCAGGAGACAGGCGTCACGACCATGCTGATGGATGCCGGCACGGATACCGGGCCCATCCTGCTGCAGGAACGTCTCGCCATCCGGCCGGACGAGACCGCCGGCGCGCTGTCTCTCCGCCTGGCGCAGGTCGGCGGACGGCTGTTGGTGGACACCCTCCGGGGGCTCAAAGACGGGACCCTGACTCCCGCGCCGCAGGACAACGCCAAGGCCACCCTCGCGCCGCTCCTGAAGAAGGAGGACGGCCTCATTGACTGGGCGCGGCCCGCGCCGGCGATCGCCAACCGGATTCGCGGGCTGACGCCGTGGCCGGGAGCCTTTACCTTTCTGGGGCGGGACCGATGGCTTATCTGGAGCGCGGGCCTGACCTCCCGGGCTGCCGGGGGACAGCGGCCGGGCACGATCGTGGAAGCGGGCAAGGCCGGTCTGCTGGTGGCCACCGCGACCGACGTGCTCGCGATCACGGAGCTGCAGCCGGCCAACGGCCGCCGCATGACCATGGCACAGTACCTCGCCGGCCATCCGGTGCCGGTCGGCGCGGTCCTGGGGGCGCCGGCGGACGGCGCAGGAACCGCGCCGCGACCGTGAGTTCGCCGGCGGCCGCGCCGCCCTTGCGACTCCCCGGCGTCATGGTCTATCCTCTGCCCGACGGTTCGCGTTGATCCACGCGGCGCCAGACGCGACGGACCCATGGAACGGCACCGGATGTTTCACCAGGAGGGAACCCCGCTATGACCCGGCCGACTCCGCGCATCGCCCCCTCCATTCTCTCCGCCGACTTCGCCCGTCTGGCCGATGAGGTCCTGCGCGTGGAGATGGGCGGCGCCGACCTGCTGCACGTGGACGTAATGGACGGCCATTTCGTCCCGAATCTCACGGTCGGGCCCCCGATCGTGGCGGCGCTCCGCAAGGTCACGAAGCTACCGCTCGACGTGCATTTGATGATCACGAACCCCGATGCCTACCTCGCGGAATTTGCCGACGCGGGGGCCGACTATCTCACCGTGCACGTGGAGACATGCCCCCATCTGCACCGCACCGTGCAGGCCATCAAGGAGCGTGGCGTCAAGGCCGGCGTGACGCTGAACCCGGCCACGTCCCTGAGCACCGTGGAGGAGATTCTGCCGGATGCCGACCTGCTGCTGATCATGTCCGTGAACCCGGGGTTCGGGGGACAGCAATTCATCCCGGGGAGCCTTCAGAAGATCGCCCGCGCGCGCCGCCTGATCGAGCAGACCCGCAGCCATGCGGTGCTGGAGGTGGACGGCGGCGTCAAGGTGGACAATGCCTTCCGGATCGTCAAAGCCGGCGCAGACATTCTCGTGGCCGGCTCGGCGATCTTCTCCAGCAGCGACTACGCGGCGACGATCCGCGCGATGCGCCGCAGCGCGCAGTCCACGCGCCAGGACCGCCGGCACAAAGGAGCCTGGTGACCGAGACAACCCTCATCGAAAGCCTGCACCCGCTGGAGATCAAGGTGCTCGCGGCGCTGTCCCAGCCGCAGCCCCAGTCGCCCTCCGCCTCGCTCCGGGAGGACGAGATCGCCCGGCACGCCGGCCTGGAGCCTTCCCAGGTCAGCATGGCGATCGGCTGGCTTCTGACCAAATCGCTGATCGCCGTCCTGCAGGAGACCGTGACGCCGATCGTTTCCTTGACCGAGATCGGCCAGCAGTATTTCGAGAAATACGCGCCGGTCGAGCGCATCCTGTCGGCGCTCCGCGACGCCCGTGAGGCGGAACGGCGGATGACGATCCGGGACATCCAGGCGCAGGAGAAGCTGGAAGGAGCCGAGATCAGCGGAGCGATCGGCGCCTTGAAGCAGGAGGGGGCGATCCGGATCGTGGCGGGCGGCTACGTCGAGGCCACCGGCACGCCGAGCCGCCTGGCTGAATCGCTGCGGACGATTTTTCAGCTGCTCCGCACCGGCCCGCGCGAGCTGAACGCGTTCCAGGAGCCCATGCGGCAGATCATCAAGCAGCACGCGGTGAAGCGCGGCAACCCCCGCGAGCCGTTCCGGATCGATGACCGGGTCGAGCGCTGGTACGCACTGACCGCGGAGGGGCAGGCGGCGCAGACCCTCATCCAGGAGGGCGCGAGCACCGACGAAGTCTCGCAGCTCACCCCGGAGCTCCTGAAGGACGGCGCCTGGCGGAACAAGCGCTTCCGCAAATACTCCATCAGCCTGCGCCCGCCCCGGATCGCCGCCGGCAGGCGCCACGCCTATCGCGAGTTCCTGGACTCGGTGAAAGCGAAGCTCGTGAGCCTCGGGTTCCAGGAGATGCGCGGGCCTCTCGTCGAGACGGAGTTCTGGAACATGGACGCGCTGTATATGCCCCAGTTCCACCCCGCGCGCGCCATCCATGACGTCTACTTCGTCAAGGACCCCACCCATGCCCGCGGCATGGCGACGCAGCTCCTCTCCCAGGTGGCGGCGGTCCATCACGACGGCTGGAGGACGGGCTCCACCGGCTGGGGCTATGCCTACGATCGCGACCGCGCGCGCCGCCTCGTGCTGCGCAGCCAGGGGACGGCGGTGTCCGCCCGCACGCTGGCGGCCGAGCCGGCCGTTCCGGGGAAATACTTCTCGATCGCGCGTTGTTTCCGGTACGATCAGGTGGACGTCACGCACGCCACGGACTTTTTTCAGATCGAAGGGATCGTCCTCGGCGCGGACATCACCTTCCGCACGCTGCTCGGCCTGCTCCGATTGTTCGCCCGCGAAGTGGCCCAGGCCGAGGACAGCCGTTTCACGCCGGCCTATTTTCCGTTCACCGAGCCGTCCGTCGAGCTCCATGTCCGGCACCCGCGGTTGGGCTGGATGGAGCTGGGCGGCGCGGGCCTCCTCCGCCCGGAAGTCACACGCCCGCTCGGCGTGGAGGTGCCGGTCATCGCCTGGGGGCTGGGCCTGGATCGGATGGCCATGGTGGCGCTCGGCGTCCAGGACATCCGCACTCTCTTCACCGCCGACCTCGAGCTGATCCGCACGATGCGCGGCGCCTCCTGACGCCCCTGACGCCATGCCCACGATCGCCGTCAGCCGTCCCGACCTCGAACAGCTCGTCGGCCGTCGCTTTGAGGCGGGCGAGCTGGAGTCCTGGCTGCACCTGGTCAAGGGAGAATTGAAGGATCAGAACCCCGCCACCGGCGAGCTGCGGATCGAGCTGCAGGACAGCAACCGGCCGGACCTCTGGTGCACGGAGGGGATCGCCCGCCAGATCCGGAGCAAGCTGGCCGGCGCCCCGCCGGCCTACGCCTGGTTCAAGCCCGCTCCCCGGGCCAAGCGCCGCTTGGTCGTGGAATCAGGCCTCGAGCAGGTTCGTCCCTATATCGCCGCCTGCGCGGCCATCGGCTATTCGGTCACCGCGGAAGGCCTGATCCAGTTGCTCCAGACCCAGGAGAAGCTGGCCGACACCTTCGGGCGGAAGCGGCGGTCCATCTCCATCGGTGTCTATCGCCTGCCGCGCATCGCCTTTCCGGTCACCTATGCCCCCGCGCAGCCGGACGAGGTCCGCTTCACGCCGTTGGGGCTCGACGAGCCCATGACGCTGCGGGAGATCCTCGCAGCCCACCCCAAGGGCCTCGAGTACGGACCCATCCTGGAGGCGACAGTCGGCGTGCCGCTGCTGCGGGATGCGCAGGGACGGGTCCTCTCGTTTCCGCCGATCATCAACAGCCGGGACATCGGGGAGGTCCAGATCGGCGACAAGGAACTGCTCGTGGAAGTGACCGGCACCGACCTGCGGATGGTGCTGTTGACGCTCAACATCCTGGCCGTGAACCTGGCGGACCGCGGCGCGGGGATCGAGCCCGTGGAAGTCATCTATCCGCAGGCCACGGACCTCGGCGAGCGGGTCCGGACGCCGTATGACCTCGGGAGGACCCGAGCGGTGCCGCTGGCGGCGATCCACAGGGCGCTCGGCCAAGCCCTGCCGGCCCCCGAGGTCCGGGATGCCCTGCTCGCGTACGGGTATCAGGCCAAAGTGTCCGCGGGGGGACTGTCGGTGAGGCTGCCGCCGTTCCGGAACGACATGATGCACGACGTGGACGTCGCCGAGGATGTGGCGATCAGCCTCGGGTATGACCGGTTCGAGCCGGTGATGCCGTCGCAATTCACCGTGGGCGGCCTGTCACGCCTCGAGCGGGCCGCGGACCGCGTCCGCGACATCATGGTCGGGATCGGCTTTCAGGAGGTGATCTCGAATGTCCTGAGCTCGCGCCAGGACCTGGTCGAGCGCATGCGCCTCGACGGCACCGACCGCGGCGCCGTGGTGGAAGTCGACAATGTCATGTCCCAGAGTTTTTCCTGCCTTCGGCACTGGATGGTCCCGTCGCTGTTGCGGGTTGAAGCCGCGTCGCCGCGGGCCTTCTATCCCCATCGACTCTTCGAGGTCGGGGAGGCGGCGATTCCCGACCCGGCGGAAGAGCTGGGGTCGCGCACGGTGAGCGTGCTCGGCGGGCTCGTCGCGCACGCCACGGCCAATTTCTCCGAGGCCCATTCCTGCCTGGACCTGCTGATGTTCTACCTCAACCTGCCGTACACGCTCGAACCGGGCGATCACCCCTCGTTCCTGGAGGGCCGGAGCGGACGGGTCATGTGCCGGGGCCAGGCCATCGGCCTGATCGGAGAGCTCCACCCTGAGGTCCTGGAACACTGGCAGATCGGCATGCCGAGCGTGGCCTTCGAATTGGAACTGGACGCCGTCGCGGATCGGCTGGGCTGATGGGGGGCGTCGGGCTACGCCGTGGCGGGAGCGGTCTGTTTGGCGAGCTGCACCAGTTTCTCGAACCCTGACGGATCCTTGATCGCCATCTCCGAGAGCACCTTCCGGTCCAGCAGGACATTGGCCTTCCGCAGCGCCGCCATGAATCGGCTGTAAGGCAGATCGTGCGAGCGAACGGCGGCGCTGATGCGCGCGATCCAGAGCTGCCGGAAATCCCGCTTCCGCATGCGCCGGTGCTTGTAGGCATACGTCTGGCCCTTGTCGACGGATTCCGTCGCCGAACGAAACAACCGGCTCTTGCCGCCGTACTGGCCCTTCGCGAGCTTCAGCCGCTTCTTCCGGCGTTGCCGGGTCTTGGGACCGCCTTTGACTCGAGGCATGGATTCTCCTTGCGCGTCAGGCGTGAGGCGTCAGGCGCATGGGGTAAAAGGTTTATCCCCTGGCGCCTCACGCCTGACGCGTGCTATGGGTTGTACGGCAGCAGCCGGTCGATGGTCATGGCCATGGTCTTATCCACCACCGGATGGCCTTTCAGCCGCCGCTTCCGGTCCCGACGCTTGCTGGTCAGGATGTGCCGGCGCCCGGCCTTGCGCCTCACGATCTTGCCGGTACCGGTCCGGCTGAACCGCTTGGCGACGCCTTTGTGATTCTTCATCTTCTTGCGGGCCATGGCATGCTCCTCGTGTTCAGCTCTTGGGCGCCAGGATCGCCGTCAAGCTGCGTCCTTCCATCCTCGGCGGGTGCTCGACCACGCCGCAGTCGGCCAGCTCGGTGAGCACTCTTTGCATGACCGCGCGCCCCATTTCCTGATTGGCCATTTCCCGCCCACGGAACGTCACCGTGATCTTGGTCTTGTTGCCGTCACCCAGAAAGCCCCGGACCTGCCGGATCTTGATCTCCAGATCGTGCTTGTCGGTCCGCGGCCGAAGCTTGATCTCCTTGACTTGCGTCGACTTCTGGTGCTGCCGGGTCTGGTGCTCCTTCTTGCTGAGCTCGTACTTGTATTTGCCGTAATCCATGATCCGGCAGACCGGCGGCTGGGACGTCGGCGCCACTTCCACCAGATCGTAGCCCATTTCCTGCGCCGTGCGGAACGCATCGGGCGTCGGGAGAATTCCCAACTGCTCCCCCTCCGGCCCGATGACCCTGACTTCGCGGATCCGGATTTCTCGATTAACGCGTAGTTTCGGAACGATAGGGCACCTCTTTCGAAGAGTGAGCATCGGCCCCGGCGGCGCGGGCTTCCCTGCCGATCAATTCGATGACCGCGGGAACCGTCATCCCGCCGAGATTAGCGCCGCTGTGTCCGCGGACGGAAACCGTGCCTTCCTGCTTCTCCCGTTCGCCGACCACCAGCATGAAGGGAACCTTCGCCTTTTCGGCCTCCCGGATTTTGAACCCGATTTTCTCGTTGCGCAAGTCGCCGTCCGCCCGGAACCCGGCCTCCTGGAGGCGGCGCACCACCTCCTCGGCGTATTCCCGCTGCTTGTCGGTGATGGACAGGACCTTGGCCTGCACCGGCGCGAGCCACACCGGAAAGACGCCGGCGTAGTGCTCGACCAAAATACCGAAAAAGCGCTCGATCGAGCCGAGCAGGGCCCGGTGGATCATGATCGGCCGGTGCTCGCGGCCGTCCTCGCCGGTATAGGCCAACTCGAACCGCTCCGGGTTGTTGAAGTCGATCTGGATGGTGGAGCACTGCCAGGAACGGCCCAGGACATCCTTGATCTTGATGTCGATCTTGGGGCCATAGAACACCCCCTCGCCGGGGTCGATCACATACGCCACGCCGCGCCCGGCCAGCGCCGCCTCCAGCGCCCGGGTCGCCTGCGCCCAGTGCTCCGGCGAGCCCACCGCTTTCTCCGGCCGCGTGGAGAGGTACACCTCGAACTCGGAGAATCCGAAGGCCCGGAGCATGAAGAAGGTGAAGTCCAGCACGCGGCTCACTTCCGGCTCGATCTGATCGGGCCGGCAGAACAGGTGCGCGTCGTCCTGGGTAAACCCGCGGACCCGCAGCAGTCCATGGAGCACGCCGGCGCGCTCATAGCGATAGACAGTCCCCAGCTCGGCATAGCGGATCGGGAGGTCCCGGTAGCTGCGACGATGGGACTTGTAGATCATGATGTGGAACGGGCAGTTCATCGGCTTGAGCTGGTACTCGCCCGTCTCGACGGTGATCGGGGTGAACATGTTCTCGCGGTAGAAATCCACGTGTCCGCTGGTCCGCCAGAGATCGAGCCGTGCGATGTGCGGAGAATAGACCAGCTCATAGCCCTGACGCAGGTGCTGCTCCCGCCAGAAGTTCTCGATCAACAGCCGCACGAGCGCGCCCTTGGGATGCCAGAGCACGAGGCCGGGGCCCACTTCATCCTGAATGGTGATGAGATCCAGCTCTTTGCCCAGCTTCCGATGGTCCCGCCGCTTGATCTCCTCGAGCCGCTGGAGATAGGCGTCCAGCGACGCGCGCGTCGGAAACGAGGTGCCGTAGATCCGCTGCAACATCGGATTCCGCTCGTCCCCCCGCCAGTACGCCCCGCCGGTCGTCAACAGCTTCAAGGCCGTGATGCGGCCGGTGGACGGCACGTGCGGTCCGCGGCAGAGGTCGATGAACTCCCCCTGGCTGTAGAGCGAGACGGTCTCATCCGGAATCTGCTGCAGGATCTCGACCTTGTAGCCCTCGCCCCGTTCCTTAAAGAACCGGATCGCCTCCTCGCGCGGCATGTCCATGCGCGTGAACGGCCGGTCGGCTTTGATGAGCTCCTGCGCACGCGCCTCGATCTTCTCGAGGTCCTCGGGCGTGAACGGCCGCTCGAAGGCAAAATCGTAATAGAACCCGTCCTCGATAGCCGGCCCGATGGCGAGCTGGGCGGCGGGGAAGACCTCCTTCACCGCCTGCGCCATGATGTGCGTGCTGCTATGACGGTACACGTCCTTGCCGGCCGGTGAATCAAACGTGATGGGATCCACGGTGGCGTCCTCCGCCAGCACGGCCGCGAGGTCGGCCGGCACCCCATTGACGGTCGCGGCGAACACGTCGCGGGCCAGCTCCCCGTTCAGCGCGACGATCGCGTCGCGGACGGTGGACCCCACGGGCAGCGTCCGGGGCGCCCCGGAGGGCAGGCGGACTTGTATCGTACGAGAGGCCATCACGTTCGCCCGTCTACACCCGGCCAAAAACAACAAAGGCATCACAACCGCCGAAGCGGTCTGATACCTTGGCGGAAGTGGTAGGCGCGGACGGTCTTGAACCGTCGACCTCTACCGTGTCAAGGTAGCGCTCTCCCCCTGAGCTACGCGCCTAACGTCCGAGGGCATGCTAGTATAGCCCCGTTCGGACTGTCAAGAACCTCACAAATGAGAAAGGCAGCACGGAATGCTGTGCTGCCTTTCTCCTGTCTCAGGTGGGCGGACGGGTTACCGGACGGCGTGCTTCAGGGCCTTGCCGGCGGAAAATCTCGGTACGCGCGCAGCCGGGATTCGAAGCGCTTCCCCCGTGCGCGGGTTCCGACCCGTGCGCGCTTTGCGCTTGGCCACTTGGAAGGTTCCGAAGTTCACCAGGCTGACTTTCCTCCCTTTCTTCAGGGAAGCCGTCACCGCGCCGGTGAACGCGGCGAGCGCGTTCCCGGCCGCCACCTTCGTGATGCCGGCCGATGTAGCCATCTTGGCGATCAACTCCTCTTTCGTCATACCGTCCCCCTTCTGTTATGTGGTGACTCTGGCCGCCTTCGGGTGAGGCGTCATGCCTCGCTCGGCGAAACGCTCTTTTCCCGTTTCACGGATATACGGAACTCGGCGATCTTTTTTCGAAGGGTATTGCGGTTCATGCCGAGCACGTGCGCTGCTTGAGTCTGATTGCCGTTCGTCTCCTTCAGCACGAGTGTGATCAAGGGGCGCTCGATGGTCTCCATCAGGACGTCGTAGAGATTCCTGGCGGAGGTGTGCTTCATGCCGCGCACGAAATCCACGAGTTTGGACTCGACGTAGTCTTCCAGCGAAAAGGGTTGGCCGGCCTTGTGGGGGAACCCATTGCTGCCCGCCACCGCGCGGACGACGTGCGAGGCGTGTTTGAGGACGGGCCGCGACCCGGCCAGCACAAACGTCCGGGACGGGTCGATCGAGCGCTCGATCCGGGCCAGTGCCTCCACCATGTTGCCCTGGGTCTCGAGGATCACGCCGTCATAGGCCCGCTTCGTCTCGGAGCGCGGAAGCGATTCGGAATCCTTCGCCACGGTCAGGGTCGCTTCGTGCAGCGATTGTTTCAGGTGCGCTTCCAGGTCGGCATCACTGCTCAGCAGCAGCACGCTGAACAACGAGCGCTTTGTCTTGGAGGGCCGGTGAGCCTTGAGGGCTCGATCGTGAGCAGAATGCGTCCGCGGTATGGATGCGAGAGACATAGGCGACCCGGAAGAGGGCGGGATTATCCTCCAAGGCCCGGTCCATGTCAACCGCGAAAACTGTCTGCACCGAACACCGATTCCGCGCGCGATGTGCGCCGCGACGACTTTCGCCACTCACATCACAATTTGTATCACGCACGCTGCCGCTCTTTTTTTTCCTGCCGACACCGATGTTCCTGGCGGCGGGTTGCCACGGTTCGGAAATTTACAAGAACAGTTGCCCGCAATTCTCCGCGTGTCATCGCAACCCTTGTCGAGTTCGCGCTAAAATTCTGAGCCCTGTCTCTGCGTGTCAGCGTCGAGAAGCCAAATGACCCACCTCTCCCGCGCCATTGTGTGCCGTGAAGCCCTGGCGACGGCGCTGCGGATGCCAGCGCAACCGGGGCTTCGAAACGAGGGTCTTGACACCCAAGCTCCGGCCAGGCTATCATAGGCGACACTAATCCTATCGGAATAGTAGGAAATGCGCATTTCCATCAAATCTACCTATGGGATACTGGCTGCGCTGGACCTCGCGCTCCAGAACGGCTCCGCACCGGTGCAGGCCAGGGCCATTGCCCAGCGGCAGGCGATTCCGCTCCGCTTTCTTGAGCAGGTGCTCTCCTCGATGAAAAAGGCCGGGCTCGTCGAGAGCCTTCGCGGAGCCAAGGGGGGCTATGTCCTCCGAAAATCCCCCTCTGCCATCTCGCTGGCCGAAATCGTTGAGGCACTGGACGGTCCACTCAGCCATACTGGCGCGAGGACTGCCGATGGAAATGGGGGCCGGCCGGCCATGCCGGGTTCTCTGCTCGCGCAAGTGTGGGAGCGTGTGAGACAGGCCGAGCTCGGCGTGCTGAGCGGCATCACCCTGAAGGAATTGGCCGACCGTCACGCCACCCTGCAGCAGCAACGCACGCTCATGTACCACATCTGACCTGGTCCCGAGGAGCGCCTATGGCGAATTCATCCAAGACGGTCGAGATCAAGACGTCGCCGATCCCGCCGGAGATTCTGGAAGAAATCGAAACGTTCGAAGGGGAAGTGCGGCGGCTGGAGTCAGGCGATGTGTCCAGCGACCTGTTCAAGCCGTTTCGCCTTCAACACGGGATTTACGGCCAGCGCCAGCCTGGCGTGCAGATGGTCCGCATCAAGATACCCTTCGGGGGCTTGACGGCCAATCAGCTGCGACGCATCGGCGAATTGGCCGACACCTACGCGACGGCCATCGGCCACGTCACGACACGGCAGGACATTCAGCTCCACTTCGTCCAGCTCAAGGACGTCGGCACCGTGATGCGGCGCCTCGCGGAAGTGGGCTTGACCACGCGGGAGGCCTGCGCAAACACGGTCCGGAACGTTACGGCCTGCCACCTGGCCGGCGTCTGCCCGGGCGAGGTCTTCGACGTCACTCCCTACGCCAAGACCGTGGCCCTGCATCTCCTGCGGAATCCGCTGAACCAGAGCCTGCCGAGGAAGTTCAAGATCGCGTTCTCGGGGTGCCGTCATGATTGCGCGCTCACGCCCATTCACGACATCGGACTGCTGGCGGCCCGCCGCGAAGACGGGACGATCGGGTTCCGGATCTCCGTCGGGGGGGGGCTCGGCTCCGCCCCGCGGATCGCCCATCTCCTGCGGGACTTCGTCCCCATGGACGAGTTGATCCCGACGATCGAGGCGACCATCAAGGTGTTCGACACGTTCGGAAACCGCAAGAACCGCAACAAGGCCAGGATGAAGTTCGTGATCGAGAAACTCGGCTTCGAGAAATTCAAGCAGCGCTGGGAGGAGGCTTACGCCACCCTGGGGCTCGCCCGACAGGACCATGGACCGATCCGGCTGCGCGCGCACGAGGACGCCCCGGTCCCGTTGGTCATGCCGGCCTCCTTGAAGCCGCACGGCAACGGCGGAACGGCCTCCGGCAACGGTCAGTCCGGAAACGGAGCGACCGGCCGGCCCGCCACGGACGGCGCAGGGCATCCGGCTTCCGCGCAGGCTATGTGGCGGCGCACCAACGTCATCGCCCAGCGCCAGCCCGGCTACGCGGCCGTGCTCATCAAGCTCCCGATGGGAGACCTGACGACCGACCAGATGTATGCGATCGCCGATCTGGCCGAGACGTACGCGAACGGCAATGTCCGGACCACCATCAACCAGAACCTCATCATCCGGTGGGTGCCGGACTCCCAGGTGGACACCGTGTATCAGGCACTCGCGGGACAGGGTCTGGCTGATCCGGGCGCGGAACTGGTCGAGGATATCACCGCGTGTCCGGGGACCGACACGTGCGGCCTGGGGATCACCTCATCGAAAGGCCTGGCGCGGGCCATGGCGGAGATCCTTCCGCCCGGCCGGACGCCGGCGGACCTGGCCGGGGTCACCGTCAAGATCAGCGGCTGTCACAATTCCTGCGCGCAGCATCACATCGCCACCATCGGGCTGCACGGGGTGGGCAAGCGCATCGGCGAGCACGTCGCGCCGTTCTACGAGCTGCATCTCGGCGGGCAGGTGAACGGCACGGCGACGATCGGCCAGATGACCGTCAAGCTCCCGGCCAAGAATGTGCCGGCGGCCGTCTCGCATCTCCTCGCGGTGTACCGCCGGGACCGCCGCGATGCGGAAAGTCTTCCGGCGTTCATCGCCCGCGCGGGGAAAGCGACGCTCAAGGAGGAATTGATCCCCTTCACGATCGTCCCGCCGTTCGAGGAGGACGCCAGCTATTACTACGACTGGGAAGGTGACGCCGAATTCGTGACCGAGGACCTCGGCCCCGGCGAGTGCGCCGGCGGCGCCCTGGAGATGATCGACAACCGCATCCTGGAGGCGGAGCAGGAGCTGTACCAGGCCCGGCTCCTGGCCGAGAAGCATCAGTACGCCGTGGCCGTGAACAAGGCCTATCGCGCGGTGCTGGCCGGCGCCAAAGCGCTGCTCGTGACCGAGGGGATCGATCCGGCCACCGACGCCGAGACCTTCTCCGAATTCGAGCGGCGCCTGGCGGAGACCGGGATGGTGCCGGCCTCCTACCGGAACCTCGGCGCTCAGATCGGAGACCTCGGGCCCAAGGACACGACCGCGGGCTTCGCACAGGCTAAGATCGAGTTTGCGCGGAGCTTCGTGGCCATCTGCAAGGCCGCCACGGAGCAGATGGGCAAGGACCTGAAACTTGCCGGGGACACGGAGCCCCAGGCTCCGCAAGAGCCGGTCCCCGCGCCCGCGCAGGAGGAGACGCCGGTGCTCGACCTCCGCGGGGTCATGTGCCCGCTGAATTACGTCAAGACGAAACTCAAGCTGGAGATGATGGACGCCGGCCAGCGGCTGGAGGTCTGGCTGGATGCCGGCGCGCCCATCAAGAACGTCCCGATGAGCCTGCGCAACGACGGGCACAAGATCCTCGCCGAGGACCCGCTGGAGCCGGATGCGGCCCACTACAAGCTCCTGGTTGAAAAGGTGGAGGGGTAATTGCGGCAGGAGCGACCATCAGCCGAAGAGCTCACGGCGCTGGGGGACCGCTTCGACCGGGAGAGCCCCCAGGCCATCCTGACGCATGTCTTGGAGCGCTTTGCCCCCCGCATTGTGCTGGCGTGCAGCTTCGGCGCCGAGGATGTCGCGCTGATCGACATGATTCACCGGATCCGTCCGGAGACGCCGATGTTCTACCTTGATACGGATTTTCTGTTCGCGGAGACCTATGCGCTGCGGGACCGGGTCGCAAAGCAGTACGAGCTCGCGCCGGCTCAGCTCATCCAGGTCAAATCGCGGCTCACGCCCGAGCAGCAGGCGGCGCAGTACGGCGAGGCGCTCTGGCTGCGCGACCCCGACCGGTGCTGCCAGATGCGGAAGGTCGAGCCGCTGACGCGGGCCCTCGACGGCTATGCGGCTTGGATCACCGGCATCCGGCGGGATCAGACGCCGGCTCGAGCCCATGCCCGCGTCATCGAATGGGACACGAAGTTCGGGCTGGTCAAGGTCAACCCGCTGGCGGCCTGGACCTCGGCCGACGTCTGGAGCTACATCAAGGCTCACGACGTGCCCTACAACCCTCTGCACGACCGGCATTACCCGAGCATCGGCTGCACTCACTGCACCGCGCCGGTGCTGCCGGGCGACGATCCCCGGTCCGGCCGCTGGAAGAACTCCGCCAAGACGGAATGCGGGCTGCACAAATAGCCATCAGCTTTCCGCTCTCGGCTATTCGCCGAGCGGAAGGCTGACGGCTGATCGCTCCTACGCCTGGAGAAGCAATGAAGAAGCTGGCCATTGTTGTGACGCGCGGCGCATTGAACAATTTGTTACAGGCCTGCGAGCTGGCCAAGCTGGCGGCGGGCTCCGGTGTCCAGGTGAGCGTCCTCTTTCGGGACGAAGCCGCCGCCAAATTGACCCTGCAGAAGATCAAGGACCTCACGTTTTCCGAGGCGTACCGCGGCCGCGAGTCCCGGGTGCGCGAGCTGCTGCGCGAGCGCAAGCAGCACGACCTGGCAGCGCTCCTCCGGGAGATCAAAGAGACCGGGGACGCCAAATTCTCCATCTGCCGTCGCTCGATGGAGCTGTTCGAGCTGAAGGTGGAGGACCTCATCCCGGAACTCGACGAGGTCCAGGCGGCGGAATCGTTCTGGAAGGAAGAGGTGGCCACGGCCGACCAGGTCCTCACCTTCTGAAACCGTGAGGCGTCAGGCGTGCGGCGTCAGGGGATAGGAGCGTGAAAGAGCTGATCGCCAAGATCGGGAAGGGGCCCAAGGCCTCCAAGGATCTGACCTGGGAGGAGGCCAAGCAGGCCATGCGCCTGTTGATCGAAGGGCAGGCCACGCCCGCGCAGGTCGGCGGGTTCCTCACGGCGATGTCCATCAAGATGGAATCGGTCAGCGAGTTGGCGGCCTGCACGGCGGCGGCCCGCGAGTACGTGGCTCCGGTGCCGGCCCCTCCGGGCACCTTGGACCTGCCGGTGTATGCGCGGAAGCAGGACACGCTCCATGCCGCGGCGGCGGCCGCCATCGTGGCGGCGGCGGGCGGCGCCGTCATCCTCATGCACGGGTACGACCCGGTGCCGGCCCGGCCCGGCATCTCCGCCGCGCTGGCCGGTCTCGGCCTGCCGGTCGATCTGGAGCCCAAACGCGCGGCCGAGCAGCTGGCGGCCAAGGGCTTTGCGTACCTGGACATCGCGCTCTATCATCCGCCCGTCGGCCGGTTTTTGGACCTGGAGCAGGAGCTCGGCGTGCGGACCCTGTTCCATGCCGTTTCGCGCATGCTCAACCCGGCGCGGGCGGCCTCCCAGGTGATCGGAGTCTCTCATCCGCCCTATCTCGAAAAAATCACGGAGGCGCTCAGGATGCTCGGCGGCCGGCGGGCGCTGGTCCTGCTCGGCGTGGAAGGGGATCCGGAAGTCTCGATCGCCGCTCCGACGAAGATGCGGGAGATCCGGGACGACCGCCTGTATCCGGTGTCGGTCCATCCCAAAGAGGCCGGCCTCATCCCCGGCTCCTACCAGACCATGGCCGGATTTCCTCCGGCTCAGGCGGAGCAGGAGGCGGGGCTGCTCCGGCGCCTGCTCCTGAACGAGGTCGGCGGGAGCCAGCGCGACTGGATCGTCCTGAATGCGGCGGTGCTGCTCTATGCGGCGGGGCACGCGCCCTCGATCCTGGCGGGCGTCCCCATGGCCCAGCGGCTCCTCGATTCCGGAGCGGCCGCCCGCAAGCTCGCGGGGCTGGGCGGGAAGACAGCAAAGGTCTCGGCGGCATGAATCATCTCCGGCAACTCGAAGATCAGAGCGTCTACATCCTGCGGGAGGCCTACAAGCACTTCGACCACCTCGCCATGCTGTGGTCCATGGGGAAGGACTCGACGGTCCTGCTCTGGCTGGCGCGCAAGGCGTTCTTCGGCCACGTGCCCTTTCCGCTGCTGCATATCGACACGAGCTACAAGATTCCGGCCATGATCGAGTACCGGGACCGGCTGGCCCGGGAGTGGCGCCTGAATCTGGTCATCGGCCAGAACAAGGAGGCGCTCGCCAGCGGCATGAACCATACGCTGGGGCGCACCGTCTGTTGCACGGCGCTCAAGACCAACGCGCTCAAACAGCTCCTGGACGAGAAGGGATATACCGGGGTCATCCTGGGGGTCCGCGCGGACGAAGAAGGCACGCGCGCCAAGGAACGGTACTTTTCCCCGCGCGACAAGAACAACGAATGGGATTTTCGTGACCAGCCGCCGGAGCTCTGGGACCAGTTCAAGACCGCGTTCCCGGCCGGCACCCACATCCGGATCCATCCCTTGCTGGACTGGACCGAGATCAACATCTGGGAATACATCAAGCACGAGAACATCCCGTTCATGGACCTCTACCTGGACCGCGGAGACGGTACCCGGTATCGCAGCCTGGGTTGCGCCCCCTGCACGTTTCCCATCAAGTCCACCGCCAAGACCGTGGACGACATCATCACGGAGCTGCGCCACACGACCGTGGCCGAGCGCGCCGGCCGCGCGCAGGACGAAGGCCGCGGGATGGAGCTGCTCCGCAAAGACGGGTACATGTGAGCAGAATGATGAAAAAGGTCTCCAGCTTTGTTCTCGGTCGGCTGGCTCCCTGCGACGTACCCGACAAACGGACGTCTCAGTCGCCAGTCTCCTTGCGGCCGCGCTGGCGGACCTTTTTGATCATCCTGTGAGCCGCCAAATGACGACGAAGACTGCAGCAGCGGTGAGCAAGCCGGCGGATCATCTCAACGTCGTGCTGGTTGGGCACGTGGATCACGGCAAGTCCACGCTCCTCGGGCGGCTCTATGCCGACACGGGCTCGTTGCCCGCGGGCAAGCTGGAGAAGGTCCAGGCGATCTGCCGCCAGCAGGGGAAGCAGTTCGAGTACGCCTTCCTCTTCGACGCGTTCCTGGAGGAGCAGGAGCAGGGCATCACGATCGACACCGCGCGGACGTTCTTCTCGTGGAACAACCGGCAGTACATCATCATCGACGCGCCGGGGCACAAGGAGTTCCTGAAGAACATGATCTCGGGCGCCGCCCGCGCCGACGCCGCGCTCCTGGTCATCGACGCCCTGGAGGGCGTCAAAGAGCAGTCCAAGAAGCACGGCTATCTGCTGTCGCTGCTCGGCGTGAGACAGGTGGCGGTCGTCGTGAACAAAATGGACCTCGTCGGCTACCGGCAGGAGGTGTTCGACGCCATCGAGAAGGAGTACCGGGAGTTTCTGGGACGCCTCAAGGTGCATCCCCAGCGGGTGTTGCCGGTCAGCGCGAAGGAGGGCGACACGATCGTGACGCGGAGCGAGGCGATGCCCTGGTATCAGGGACCCACGGTCCTCGAGGTGCTGGGGTCGTTCGAGCGGGCCATCGGTGGGGTCGAGGAGCCGCTGCGGTTCCCCATCCAGGACGTCTATAAATTCGACGCGAGACGAATTCTCGCGGGCCGGATCACCGCCGGCCGCCTGCGAGTGGGCGACAAGCTGCTCTTTTCGCCCTCCAACAAGACCGCCAGCGTCAAGACGATCGAGGCGTTCAACGTGGAGCCCCCGCCGACGGAGGCGCACGTCGCCCAGTCCGTCGGGGTGACGCTCGACGAGCAGATTTTCATCGAGCGGGGGGAGATCGCCTCGCATGAAGACACCCTCCCGCTGGTCTCCACGCGGTTCAAGGCGAGCATCTTCTGGCTGGGCCGCCGGCCGCTGGAGCGGAACCATCGATATCTGATCCGCCTCGCCACCCGAGAAGTGGAATGCGAAGCCGCCGTGATCCACCGCATCGTGGACACCGTCGAGCTGGAGGAGCGCTCCGACCGGCACGTCGTGGGCCGCAATGAAATGGCCGAGGTCACCTTCCGGACCAAATCGCCGATCGCCTTCGACCTCTACTCGGCGTCGCCGGTCACGGGACGGTTCGTCGTCGTGGACGACTACGATATCGCGGGCGGCGGCGTGATCACGGAGTTCGTCCACGACGAGCTGGAGTCCTTCCGGAACGAAGCGCGCCGGCGGGACTTCGCCTGGGTCAAGGGCGAGGTCCAGTCCGAAGAACGGGCGCAGCAGTATGGCCACCGCGCCGCCATGGTGCTGGTGACCGGGGCGGCCCACACCGGCAAGTCGTTCCTGGCCAGAAAGCTGGAGGCCCTGCTGGTCGCCGAGGGCCGCCATGCGTACCTCCTGGACGGGGAGAACCTGCGACGGGGCCTCGACGCCGACCTCGCGGAACCCGACGCGGACGAGGTGCTGCGCCGGTTCGGCGAAGTCGCCCGGCTCATGATCGACGCCGGGCTGATCGTGGTCTCCACGACGAACGCCCTGGGCCGGGCCGATCACCAGGCGATCCGGACGCTGGTCCATCCCGCGCCGCTCATCGCGGTACACATGAGCAAGACCGAGGAGCCTCCGCCGCCGAACACGGACCTGGCGTTCCCCGGCCCGAAGGATTTTGACGACGCCGCACGGCGGATCATCGAGGAGTTGAAAGCCAGGGGGGTGCTGGGGAAGGCGGTCGGCGGGAAGCCGTCTTTCCAGTACTCGATCTAGCGGATGCTGAAAACGGCCCCCAACTTTGTTCTCGGTCGCACGGCTCCCTGTGGCCGCGTTGGCTGACCGTTTTGAGCATCCTTTGAAAAAGCGTACTGTTGACGCTGGTTTGACGGGCCGGAAAACGCTGTGCTACCGTTCGCTGCGGTGAGGAGTGAGGGGTGAGGAGTCAGGGGTAACGCGTCACGAGTCACGACTAAAGATGGCTGAGAAAGACCTCAAAACGATCCTGAGCAAGCTGCAGTACAGCGACGACGCCAAGGTCGTCCAGCAGATCACCGAGCAGATGCGCCGGGTCCAGGAACGCATGGCCGGCATCCGGCACAAGCTGGTCGTCATGAGCGGGAAGGGCGGCGTCGGAAAGAGCATGACGACCGTCAACCTGGCGCTGGCCTTCGCCCGCCTGGGGCACCGCGTCGGGTTGCTGGATGTGGACCTGAACGGCCCGTGCGTGCCGCGGATGCTCGGTATGCGGGGCCAGTCCCTCACGCTCGCCGCGGGCGGGGCCGTGCCGCCGGTGGGGCCGCTGGGGATCAAAGTCGCCTCCATGGATTTTTTCCTCCAGGAAGCGTCGCCGGTCCGCTGGAAGGGTCCGATGGACCTCAGCCCCGTCTGGCTCGGCGTCATGGAGATGAACGTCATCCGCGAATTTCTGGCGGACGTGATCTGGGGCGACCTCGATTATCTCTTGACCGACCTCCCGCCCGGCGCGGCCGCCGACAAGCCGCCCGTGATCGCGGGGTTCATCCCGGACCTGGCCGGCGCCATCGTCGTGACCACGCCCTCGGAAGTGGCCTCCGACGTCGTCCGGAAATCCGTCACCTACGCCCGGGACCTCGGCATCCCCGTCCTCGGCATCGTCGAGAACATGAGCCGGTACCGCTGCCCGTCCTGCGGCGAGGAGCATGAATTGTTCGACGGCGACACCGACGCCATGTGCGCGGCCTTGGACGTCCCGCTGCTCGGCCGGATCCCGTTCGACCGGACCCTGGCCCGGACCTTCGACAAGGGCCAGCCGCTGCTCGATGCGACACATCCGACGATCCAGCGCTTCCGGGACATCGCCGAGCGGATTCAGAGCATCCTGGAATATAAAAAAGTCCTGGCGGAGAAATTATGAGGAGTAGTCAGTGTTCAGTTGTCTGTTCTCAGTCTTCGGCAACTGATCACTGAAGACTGAAAACTGACGACTTCTGCGGAGGCATTATGAAATTCGTCTGCTTGACCTGCGAAACCTACATGAGCTTCGAGAAGGTGGAAAAGCCGGCCGAGGGCTCGCTCGGCGTCTTTTTCGGCTGTCCGTCCTGCGGCGCCAAATTTTCCATGGTGACCAACCCCGGCGAGACGCAGATGGTCAGCTCGCTCGGCGTCAAGCTCGGCGGCCGGACCGAAGCGGCCGAGCCGTTCGAGATGACGCGCGGCACCCTGAAAGAAGAGGCCACCTCCGGGGCGGGGCAGATGGCGGCCTATCTCAACGAGAAGATCCAGGCGGGACAGGCCGCCGGCGCGCCGGCCGCGAAGGCCGGGGAGAAAACGGGAGGCGGCTGTCCTTTCTCCGCGATGGTGGCGGACATGGGGCTGACGTCCGGCCAGCCTGCCACCTCGTCTCCCTCATCGCTGACCTGGACGCCGGATGCCAGGGAACGCCTCGAGAAGCTCCCGTCCTTCGTCAAGCCCATGGTGCAGGGCAGCGTGGAGGCCTACGCCCGCAAGCACGGCTATACGACCGTCACGCTCCAGGTCATGGACGATTCGAAGAACGCGTCGGACGGCATGCCTTGGTCCGCCGAGGCCGAGAAGCGCCTGGAGAACATCCCGGACTTCATCCGCCCCATGGCCCGGCGCGAGATCGAGCGGCTGGCCAAGGAACGCGGCGCCACCACCGTGACCGCCCAGGTCATGGACGAGGCGAAAGAGAAATTCATGAAGTTCATGTGATCCGACCGTCTGCAGATCACCCTGCTCACGCCCACTCGTCATCACCCCAGCCGAAAGCGGCACGCAGGTGACAAGCCCGGCGACGGCGCCTTCACCGTGCAGCCGTGCCATTCTTCACTCATTTGCCACCCCCGTGCTCGAGGAGGGCCATGCCATCCGAACCATATCAGGAACCGCTCGGCCACACGGACGTGAAGACCGCGATGATCTATGCCCACGTGTTGAACCGGGGCGGCAACGGCGTGCGAAGTCCCGTCGACTCGCGCTGAGGCCCGGCCTGACCTGGGCTCTTGTGCGGAACCGGATCAGATCCCCGCGGGCCAAGGCGCGGCGGAGGGACAGTCAAATCACACGCTAGCTTATGCAGTCCTATTGCAGGGAAACTGACAGGGACCTATACAGCTGCCGGACCCATCTTCGGTCGTATACAGAACCAGATAATCCATCGTTGGCCGCCATCGCATGGAGTCCTTTCCGGGCAAGTTCATACCTGGTACTATTGGAGCATGGGGAGGAATTGAGCCATGAGAAGGATTACCAAGGTCAAGGTCTTGCCAGGGTATCGGCTGGAGTTGGAATTCGACGATGGGGTATGCGGAGTTGTGGACCTCTCTGAAGCCGTCGGCAAAGGTGTGTTCGCCCTGTGGCACGACCCCCTCGTCTTCGAACAGGTTCGTATCGGTTCATCCGGCGAACTGGTCTGGGGCGACCGGATTGATCTGTGCCCGGATGCACTCTACCTCAAGGTGACGGGCAAGAAACCGGAAGACCTTTTCCCCGCGCTACGCGACCAGCCCACCCATGCCTGAGATCAGCCGTTTCTTCGGCATTGTCATCAAGATGTTCTTCGACGATCACAACCCGCCCGCACTTTCATGCGGAGTATGGTGGTGACCTTGCCTTGATCGATATTCGAACTCTGGCCGTGTTTTCCGGACGGTTGCCGCCTCGCGTAACAGGTCTTGTGATCGAGTGGGCGACGCTTCATCAGATGGAGCTTCTCGCCGACTGGGATAGGGCAAGAGCGCGGGAGGAACTCCAGAAGATCGCGCCCTTGGAATGAGACCGGCTAACATCTGGCTTGAGGAGACGCTTCGCGCTACTCAGCCGCCCCGTTAGCCGGACAGGTATGGTGAGCGAGCGGATGAGATGGTTGACGCTGAGATGAAGGTTCTCCAAGAGATCACGAACAGCAGCGCGGATGCGCTCCTGTCATCGATCGAGGCTGCTCGCCGGGACGTCGAAGCAACGCGCCAACTGGAAACCATGCGCCGCGGGTCCGGCATCCACTGGCCGGACCTTGACGAGGACCTTAGCACAGAAGGGCTCCTGCGCGGTGCACCTGCGCCGGCCGTTTCCATACAACGCGCAACCCACCGCTCCAGGCAACGGCGAAAAGCATGCCGCGCTTGAGCGCCACAGCGTTTGACTCTCTTTCCAGTCCGCCCTAAAATTGCCATATGAACGTGGCGCGTGCATGGGTGATCCTCGCAGTGCTTCTTGCCGGCTGCGGCGGGAATCCCTACCTCGAGGCGTCGCTGAAGCCGGCGGAATTCGAGGGGAGGGATCAGGCGTGGTTCGAGAAGACCTGGGGCCCGCCGAGCGGGAAGGCCCCGCGCTTCTTCGGCGGGGAGACCTGGACCTATTTTCGGGTGTCGGGCGGGAAAACCAGCAGCCTGCCGATGTTCAATTACACGCCCAACGAGTGCCAGATCACGCTGAAGTTCGACAAGGAAGAGAAGCTCAGCTCCTACTCGTATTCCGGCTGTTAGCTCTCCGACAATTGCTTGGCGAAGGTCTGCGCGCAGTCGCGGCTGCAGAAGTAGTACGTCTGCCCGCCGATATCCGACGCGACAGCTGATCCTTTCGGGACGTACATCCGGCACACCGGATCCTGGACCATCTGATCCTTGCCCGTCAAGGTGGGCGTACTCCCCCGGCCGGGGAGATATTCGCGCAGGACGCTCCGCAGCAGAAAGTACAGGATCACGAGGAGCCCGCCGATGATCAGCAGTCTATACATGGGTCCCGCAGGATGGTCTGAGGGTCCGGACCATTCAGCGACCGGGATCGGTCTGCCGGTCGTGTTTTTCCTTCCCGATGGCGCGATTGGCCTTGTCAAGCTGGCGGTGTAACCTGGTCCGTTCACGGGCGGTGACGACGCCGTCCGCCTTCGCCCGGCTTTCCATCTTGTCGATCTTTTTTTGCTGCCGGTCGAGCCGGTTCGCCTCGCGCGGCGTCAATTGCCCGCTGGCGACGCCTTCCTGAATCCGCCGCTCCTGGACCGCCTGCCGCTTGTCCACGCCCGGCGTCGAGGCGCTTTGAGCGAACGCCGCGCCGGCGAACGCCAGCGCGATCACGGCTGCTGCGATGGGTCTCATGGCTTCCTCCTGGGTAAATCCGCCGGCGTCAGAGTATAACAGCTTCACGGGACATGGCCAAGTCAGAGTCGTCCGTCGTCAGTTTTCAGTCATCAGTTACACTCTCTCAAGGCTGAATACTGATAACTGACCACTGAGAACTTCACCACTGAGAACCGTCCAGGGGTGTGCATCGCCGCGGGCGGTGCGCTAGAATACAGCACGGAGGCTGCATGGGAATGCGGATACGAGCTGCGGTGCTGGCCCTGGGCTGGCTGGCGGTCGTCCCCGCCCTGGCCGATCCACCGTCCGATTCCATTCCGCCGGAGGAGGAGGTGCTGGTGCAGATTCATGGCCGGCAGTTCGACCCGAGCACGGTGATCCTCCACGCCGGCCGCAGGACGAAGCTCGCCTTCCACAATCAGGACGCGGAGCTGCACGCCTTTGTCCCGGTCAAGCTGCTCCTCGGCGTCAATCTGAACATCTCCGGCAACGGCGCGCCGGAGTTCGGAGCCGACGGCTTCAAGCGCGTCATCATCCCTTCGGAAGGCCGGGTCGAGATCCGGTTCGTGCCGGAACGGCCCGGCACCTACCCGTTCTTCTGCGACATGCCCGGACACGACATGAAGGCTACGATCGTGGTGCAGTGACGTGCGCATCCCTCCGCTGCCGCCCTACGAGCGCATCCTCTGGAAGGGCTACGCCGCCTGGGCGGACCACGCCCTGCTGTTCTTCTTCATGGGGATCGGCGTCCTGCGGGCGGCCTTCTCGCTCGATGCCGGCGATTGGGAGACCGCCGCGGATTACCTGCTGTCCACCGGAGTTTTCTTCGGCATCGCGGCGTTCTTCCACTACGGAGCCTTCTACCAGATCAGCGCGCAGCGGATCCGGGTCACGACGGGGCTGTGGAATCCCAAGACCCGCGAGGTGCCGCTCGGCCAGGTGCGGGCCATCGCCGTCCGGCGCCAGCTCTTGAACGGCTGGTTCAACCTGGGCACACTGGAGATCGCCACCGGCGACGATCAGCCGCCGCTCATCATCAAGGGCGTGCCGGACCCGGAGCGGGTCAAGCAGGAGCTGGAGCGGGCGGCCTCTTCCGTCTGATCCCGCCGGCATGATACAGTCGCCCTGCCGACCCCTCGAAGGACGATGCCTTGACCGCCGTTCTGATCTGGCCCATCCTCACCCTCGCGTTGTACCTCGCCGCGGATCAATCCGCCGCCGGTGCGACATCCCGCGCCGGGAAACACCCCGCCGCCGCGGCTGCCACACGCTATGCCGAGGCGCTCGCGTCGGGCGATGCGGTCGCCGCCGGGCGGCTGGACTTCGGCTGCCAGGCCTCCATGCTGACCGCGGTCCCGCGCGCTCCGTCACGACGCACTCCCTTCCCGCCGGACTCCGATCCCCTGTACGGCGCCTGCTGGAGGCGTCTGGACACGGCGCACGTCGCGGCGGTGGAGCGCCGGGAGCAGGGCGTGGAGATGCTGTGGCCCGGGAAGGACGCGCTCATCTTTCTCGATAACCTCGCCCAGTATCCTCCGTCGGTCTTCGTCATGGACCGGCTCGGGCTCTCGCCTCCGGCCGGCGGCCTCCGCGTCGAACCGCTCGAGCAGCGACCGCTCCCCGCCGCCTCATTTCGGATCGGCGCCGACGGCCCCACGGTTTCGGCGCGCGCGACGATGGTGCACATGCGGGTGACGTACAAGGATCCCTTGCTCGCCCCCGTCAGCTATGCTCCCGGCGCCTACCGCTGGGCCAATACCGTGAAACGTCCCAAGCGGGCCATCAAGTCCGTCGTGGTGAAATGGGTCGTGCTCTCCGGGCTCGCCACGCACGGCTTTCCCGGCGATGTGGCCGTCCTGAACCTGCCGCCGGAGCCCGGCGCGGGCGTGGCGGCGCCGTTCGTCACCGAGCCGGGCGGCTACGTGCCAAACTCCGGGATCTGGTGGGAGGCCGCCGATGCGCCGGGCGTCCTGCTGGCCGCCGTGGGCCGGGCCGCGCAGTTCCCCGGCGCGCGCGAGCGGATCGCGCTCCTCAATCGCGTGCTGATCGTGGACCCGGCGCAGCCCGAGGCCCTGACCGCGCTCTCCCGAGAGCTGTACCGCGAGCTCCTGGCCGCGGGCGCGCGGCTCCATGGCCAACCGGTCCTGGACCAGGCCCTGGCCATCCGCTTCAACGAGCTCTACTGGACCATGCAGGCGCAGACCGGACGCCTGGACATTTCGCTCGGCATGGAGATGGCGGGGCTTTCCGAGCCGACTCCCGCCGATTACGTGTACGCGATGGTGCCGGTCATGGAGCGCCTGGCCCAGGTGCGGCCTGAAGACCTCGAGAACCGCATCAGGCTGGGCATCGCCTACCGGTGGATCAACGACCAGACAGCCGGCATCGCAACGCACGAAGCGCTCTTGGCGGCCATCCCGCGGGAGAAGCCGGCGCTGCGGGGGCGCGTGCTGACGGAACTGGCCTGGTCGCGGGTGGCGAAGGTGGTGTGGAACCACACCTATGAAAATCCGGACCTCTCCAAAGCGGCCCAGGAAGCCGAAGAGGCGTTCACGCTGGCCCAGAGCCCACTGGAGAAATTCGCGGCGGCCTATGCGCGGGCGTACGCGCTGCTGTTTCGGCCAGGCCGCCGCAGCAGCGATCTCGTCGAGCCGCTCACCGAAGCGCGGCGGTGGTACGAGCAGGTGCCGGCGGCCTCTCTCGAGTCCTGGCGGTATCTGTTGAGCTACGAAGCGTTCAAGGGCGTGATCGAGACAGAGCCGGCCCTGAAGCCGTTACTGGCAACCTCGTAAGGCGTCAGGCGTCAGGCGTGAGGGGGGGGTCCGCTTCACGCTTCACGCTTCACGCTTCACGCTTCACGCCTGACGGGAGCTTGGACAGTTCCTCGAAATACGCCGCGAACGCTTTCATCCCGCCCGAGGCCTGCCCCCAATCGAACTGCTCGTTCGGCGCGTGATAGCCGTGCTCGGGCAGGCTCAGGCCCATGAAGACGATGGGCACACGCCAGGCCTTTTGCAGCACCGTCACGGCGCCGATGGAGCCGCCTTCCCGGATGAAGGCCGGCTCCTTCCCGAACCCCCGGCGCATGGCCCGGCGCGCCGCCTCGGCATAGGGTCCCGTGAAATCGCCCCGGAACGGCCGCAGCATGCCGACGGCCTCGACGCGGACGTCGGGATTCTGCCTGGCGACGAATCGCCGGACGAGCCTGAGCACCGTCCGGGGATCTTGATTTGCCACGAGCCGCATGCTGACCTTGAGCTCCGCGTGCGCAGGCACGACTGTCTTGACCCCGGGGCCGTGATAGCCGCCGGTCACCCCATGCACCTCGAACGTGGGAGCCGCCCAGATCCGCCGCACGACCTCCGCCGCATCCCTCGTCCGCAGCGCGTGAAAGCCGTGCGTCCGCATGAACCGCCGGACCTGAAAACCCGACGCGAGAAAATTCTTGATCTCGGCCGCCGTCGGCGCACTCACGTCGTCGTAAAAGCCGGGGATCGTCACCCGCCCCGTCCCGGCCTCGACGCAGCGTGCCGCCAGCTCGCAGAGCTCGGCGAGGGGATTGCGGGCGGCGCCGCCGGTCACGCCGGAATGGGCGTCGTGCGTGCCCGTCCGGAGCGAGAGACGGGCCGCCAGCAGGCCCCGCAGCCCGTAGGGAATCGCGGGGCGGTTCCGGGACACCCAGATCGTATCGGAGACCACGACGGAATCCGGCCGGGGCACCGCCCGCTGCCGGATGGCATCAGGGAAGTGCGGGCTGCCTATCTCCTCCTCCAGCTCCCACAGAAACCGGATGTTGATCGGCAGGCCCTGCTCGATGGCGTATCGGGCGGCGAGCAGCGCCGTGAGGGCCGGCCCCTTGTCATCCGTCGTGCCGCGGCCGTGATAGGTCAGGCCCTGCTTGGCAAAGCTGAAGGGCGGCCGGCGCCATTCCGGCTCCTGGGCGGGCTGCACGTCCAGATGGTTGTAGACCGTGACGGTCGGATGGCTGGAGCCGGTGTGCCAGCCCCCGGAGACCACGGGATTCCCGCGTGTCTTGACGATCCGGGCCTCGGCGCCGAGGTCGTGCAGCAACTGGACCGCCCGCGTTGCCGCCCGCTGGATGTCCGCGGCGCGCGACGGATCCATGCTGATCGAGGGAATCTCCACGAGCTCCGCCAGCATCCGCTCGAACCGCGGGCGCGCGCTGCGGACGTACCGGTCCATCGTGCGATCCTGCATGCGAAGTCCCTCTGGGCCGCGGCATTATAGCGGGAAGCGGGCATTGACTCTACCTGGCCTAATCAGTAGGGTTGAGAGCCGTTGCTCTGTCACAACCGAGGAGGCGCCATGACGATCTCGCGCAGAAATTTTTTGAAGCTCTCGGCGGTAGTGGGTGGCACGCTGGCCCTCAGCGACTGGCAGTGGGTGTACGCCGCGGAGCCGATCAAAGTCGGCATCATCGACCCGCTCTCGAGCCCCTACAAGACCTCCTCGATTCACGATGTCCATGGCGCCACGGTTGCGCTCGAGATGTACAACAAGCGGGGCGGCGTGCTGGGACGTCCCGTCAGCATCATCGAGGCCGATGACGCATCGAACGTCGAGACGGCGCGCAAGGCGGTGCAGAAGCTGCTCAAGGAAGACCGGGTGGATTTCCTGATGGGCACGTTCAACGGCGAGGTGGCGCTGGCCGTGTCGGAGATGGCCAAGCAGGAGGGCAGGCTCTTCATGGCGACCTGCCCGCACGTCATGGAGCTGACCACCAGCAAGTGCAACTCCCACACCTTCGTCTTCATGCCCAATGCCCGCATGCTGTCCCAGGCCGTGGCGCCCCAGCTCGTGAAGGCCTACGGCACCCGCTGGTACACGGTCACGGCCGATACGATGGACGGACGGGCCGCCCTGCAGGCCATGACCGACGCATTGAAGACGCAGAGCGCCGAGGTGATCGGAGGGGCCACGACGCCGTTCGGCACGACCGATTTCACGGCGCCGCTGACCGAGGCCAAGGCCGCGAGGCCGTCGGGCATCCTCCTGAACCTCTACGGCTGGGACCTGGTGAATGCGCTCAAGGGCTACACCAAGCTGGAGTTCGCCAAGGAGAAGATCGGCGTCGGCGGGATGATCGGCGGGGAGCAGATCGGCCGCCCGCTGGGCTACGCGAACAACGCCGGCATCTGGGGCCTGATCTGGGACCCGAAGATCAACACCGAAAGCTCGAAGCGGTTCATCCAGGGCGTGATCGACAAGTACAACCACACGCCGACCTCACGCTGCTACCTGGGCTATGCCGCCATGATGCAGATCCTGGAGGCGGTGCGGCGGGCCGGGACGACCGACACGCTGGCCGTCATCAAGGCGCTCGAGGGGCACGACTTCGACGGGCTCAAGGAAGGGCGGTCCTATTTCCGGGCGTGGGATCACCAGCACGTGCAGGATGTCCTGGTCGGCGAGGCTTTCGGGAAGGAACTGGGGCTGGGGCACTATAAGATTCTGGCGACCGTGCCGGGCGACGCCGTGGCCGGCGCGCGCGAGGACAACATCTGCCGGTTGACCTGACGGCGGTCCCGCCGATCGCTAGCGGCCGAACAGATCCTTCAGGGCCTCGCCAGCCTTCCGCAGCGCTTCATCCGCATCCTTGCTCTTGAGCACGTCCTTCAATTTCCCCTTGACCTGCTTTTCCACCTGGGCCCCGACCTGCTCCACGTCCAGGGTGAAGGCTGGCGCCCGGAGTGTGCCGCCGATGACCAGGGGCACCCGCAGACGGCCATCCACCATAGCGAGTTTCATCGGTCGCAGCCGGCCGACCTGCGCGCTGAGCGAGTCCGACAGAGTGAGCGACGCTTTCAACCGGAGCGTTCGATCGAATCCCACCTTCCCGGTGGCGGTGGCCTGAAAATCGGACCCACCCATCTGAAGGCGGTCCACGGTCACGATCTCGTGCTTCACCGTGAAGTTCCCCTCCGCCGCCGAAAAGACCGTCGCGTCATCCCGCGCGTCCGTCAGCACCCCAAGCGCGTTCACGAGCGCGAGCCCTTCCTTCACCAGATGAAGCCCCTCGATCCGCCCTTTTTGAATCGCGACGTGCGCGGTGCCTTGCACGCTCGGCAGGATCTCGGCCGCAGAGAGGCCATGCCCGCGCAACGCCAGCTCCGCCGTGGCCTGTCCGTGCACGCCCAGCCGCGAGCTGCCGGCCGCCGCCACGAGGGGCGCCAGTTGCACCCCGGCCGCGGTTGCTTGGACCGCGAAGGGTGCGGGAGTCCTGTCCCGCTTGATGCCCCCTTTGGCGGTCACCGTGCCGCCGAAGACGTTCAGAGACACGGACGGCACCCGCAGCTCGGCCGGTGACGCCGTGGCGTCGATCCGGAGATTGTGCACGTCGAGCGGGGTCGGGGGTCTGATCGCCTCGGGCAAGCGGGCGGTCTGGATCCTCTCGGCGGTGATCCCGAGCTTGACCGTCCCGGAAGCCAGGCTGCCCCGGATCTCCACCGGCATGTCGGCGAGCCGGACCGTCAGCTCGAACGCCTCGAGGCCGGCGGTCTCCCTGAGGGGCCCGGCGCTGCCCGTCAGCGCCACCGGCAGGTCGAACGGCGCGATCATGGCTTTTGCAGTCAGTCGCAGGTTCTCCCCCAGCCGGACCGAGCTGAGCAACACGTCGAGATCGTGGGCGGCGAACTCTCTGGGCGTGGCCCCTGAGAGGTCTTGGTAGCCGACTATTCCACGAGTGATCGAGAACCGGTCCACCGCCAGCACGCCGAGGAGCTGGAGCGGGCCCGCCGGCTCTGCGGCCATTGCGGCTTCGGCGACGCCCTCAGCCGGCGCCCGGCCCTCGACCGGCAACCGGCCGAGCGTGGAGAGATTCAGCACCCCCTGCCGGTTCTTGATCACGCGTATCGAAGGCTCGCGAAGCGCGATCTCGGAGATTTCAAGGCGCCGTTCGAGCAGAGGCCGGACCTTCACACCGACGTCCACCGCGGCCAGCGAGACGAAGGGGTCCGTGCTGAACCGCGGGTCGTCCATGACGACGAGACCGGACACCCGCGCCCCCAGGCGAGGGAAGATCGTCAAGCGGATGCCCTGGATGCTGACCTCGCGATTCAAGGCTCGCTCCAAGACCGGCAGATACCGGTCCTGGTAGGCGCTGAGGTCCACGAGAAAGGGCAGCAGCAACCCCAGCAGAATCAGGAGGCCAAGCAGCGCCCCGAGGATGGCGAGCACTTTTCTCATGGCGGCACCTGCCCCATTGTACGCGATCGCGGGACCGGAACCCCTGGACTTCAGCAGGGCTCTACGCTACCCTTCGGCCCACTCTGGTGAGGCGAATGACCCTGACACGCATATCAGCCGGTCCGGCGGCAATCAGTCTGGTAGCCGGTTGGCTCTGTGCCGGGCCTCCGGCCGCTGCCGCCGCGGAGATCCGCACGGTGACCGCCACCGGCGAATACCGCATGGGAGACAACGACACCCGCACCGACGCCAAGCGTCTGGCTTTGCTCGATGCCAAGCGGCTGGCGCTCGAGCGGGTCGGCACGTTTCTCGAAGGCGTGACCGAGGTGAAGAACTTCGGACTGAGCCGTGATGAGATCCGGGCGTATACCGCCGGGATCGTCGAGGTGGTCGAGCAGGCCACGCGCACGGAGATGGAAGGCCAGACGACGGTGGTACGCGTGGACGTCCAGTGCAGGATCGACACGGCCGCCCTGACCGAACAGATCGCCGCCCTGCGGCAGAACGAGGAAGCCAAGGCGGAGCTGGTGCAGGCCAGGGAGGAATCGGAGCACCTGCGCCGGGAGCTGGAGGCCAAATCGAAGGAACTGGCCGCGATGAAATCCAAACGCGATGCCGCCGGGCTGGTGCAACAGCGCGAACAGGTGCTGAACCGCGTCGATGCGAATGGCCTGATGGCGCGTGCCTCGGTCTCCGTGGACGCGGCCGCCGGCTTCGCGAACGAAGGGCTCCCCCCCGCGAAACGCAGGCCGGCGCCGTTCCCGCCGCACGGTCCCAGAGCCGCCGACCCGGCCGGCACACGGGGTGACGAACGGGCTCTGGTGGTGCAAGCGCTCGCGCTGGACCCTTCCAACGCGATGGCTCATCAACGACTGGGCATCCTCCTGATGCGCGACGGCGACTTCCAGGCTGCGGAGCGGGAATTCCGCACGGCGCTGCGTCTCCGGCCGGACGACGTCAGGTCGCATTTCGGGATCGGGGCCGCCTTGGCCAAGACCGGCCGTCGAGCCGAAGCGGTCCGCGAGCTTCAAGTGTTTCTGCAACTGGCTCCCGACACGCCCGCGAATCAGCGATTGATTCTGCGGGCTCGCACCATGCTCGCCAGATTGGAGCGGCGATAGGACGGGCTTCATCATGATGATCGCGACTAATGCAAATGGGGTCGGAGAACCATTTTCATCGAACGGATGCCAGACATGGACTGGACCGCTCCATCGAAATTGTACTCTGACCCCTAATACGCCCTATAGGCCACGTCATCCAGGACGAGACACTCGATCTCTTTCACTTTCCTGAATCCGTTATCGTTGCCGATGAAGCCGGTTGCCCCCGCGTTGAGCGCGGTGGCGAGTTGGATGGCATCCGGTGTCCTCAGATGATACCGGGCTCGGATCTCTGCGGCCTTGTCCGCGATGTTGAGGTCAAGAGGCAGCCAGGCGAGACCAGGGTACGCGGGGAGTAGGGCATAGAAGGTCTGGATGAGACGATCATCTTGCAGCGTGTATGGTTGAACCAGCGCTTCCAGCAGTGAGACGGTCGAAGTGACCGCCACGGTGCGGCCCCGTTCGATCCGGTCAAACAGTGTCGCGCACCAGGCACCATACCTGGGATGGGCTTGAACGAAATAAATCAGGACGTTGGTATCGAGGCCGACTCTGGTGTGATGCGAGAAAAATGCGGTGGAAGCGGAGCCCGCTACCACGACTCGCGTTCTCGCTTCAGGTACCCGGGGGGGTAGATCCCTTTGGCGATTCCGTGCAGGGCTTTCTTGTAACTCCTGGGCTTGGGCATGATGATCGTCATGCTGTCTTTGACGACAACCAGGAGATCATCGCCACCCTTGACCTTCATCGCCTCGCGGGCTTCTTTGGGAATGACGATCTGATTCTTGCTGCTGAGCTTTTGAACTCCCATGGCTATCCCTCCGAAAGACTGCTTTACGGTAGCAGATAAGGTAAAGCGCGTCAACGGATGACGTGGGGCCACGTCCGCCGTCAAGAGAAGGAAAGCTGAACTGATCACGAGGGTGCAAATGGGGTCGGAGAACCATTTTCATCGAACGGATGCCAGACATGGACTGGACCGCTCCATCGAAATTGGACTCTGACCCCTAAGAAAATGTTCAGCGCGAGGCTTTGGCTGTTCCTTCTCTGAGCTCTTCCTGCACTCTCTCCGCGAGAAACACTTTCAGGAGCGTCTGGTAGGGAACGTCTCGCTTGTTGGCCAAAGTCTTGACATGGTGGAGCAGAGACTTCGGCAGCCTGAGCGAGATGGTTTCAGTCGACGGCTTGAGGGTCGGAAACAACGCTCTGTTGGCCTTGGAGTAGTCAATGTACTCGGTCGAATCATGGGTTGACCAAAACTCAGCCTCGGCTCGTTCACTTCGGAAGGTCGGTTTCTTCTTGAATTGTTTCACGGTATTTCTCCCTCTCCTTCTTGTTCATATCCCTCGCCGAAACAACCCGCACCCGCTGTCGCCTGATAGTAAAGACAATGAACAATGCTCGCCCGGTGTCCATCTTGCCCAACGCGTAATGCCGGGACTCTTCTCCTGAATGGCGTTCATCATCCGTAACAACCAGAGGACGATTGAAGAAGACTTGCTCACATTCAGCAATGCTGACCCGGTGCTTCTCCCAACGCTTTGTGAGATTGCCCTTATCCCACTCAAAACCTTCAAGAAGATCAAATGGACCC
>CAYJUM010000013.1:0-45363 GCA_964373355.1 uncultured Nitrospirales bacterium
ATTGGGCCTCGACTGTCAACCAATTGAAAGGGGGCCCTATTCATAGAATCTCCTTAGAATTGGCTGGCCCGGCCTTCCTATTTCGCCAGAGATAGCTCCCCCTCGTCGGGCTTTGTCGTAATGGTCAAGGCGGATACTTCAATGAGACTCTGTTCAGGCACCCATTGAACCTGCATAGGAGAAAGTCGGACCTCATAGAGCCAATGCCCGTTGGTCCATCGGGCATCAACAATGGTTCCCTTCGCGGCCGCCTGCGCTTCCCGCATCTCGACCAACGTGCCTTCCCTGAAATGCGGACTTGGGATCTGAAACGAGGCGATCGGTTTGAGATGTCGAGCTGTGCTCGCAGGATAAACAATAAAGACAAACCACAGATAGACCACCAAGAGGCCCGCGAACAGTCCCGCGATCATCGGCCATGTCGGACTGAGGACAGGATTGTACTTGGCACTGACCGGCAGGACGGTTCTGACCTTTGTTAAAGCACTCCAGGCGCGGCTGACGGGAGTTTGGACGGCCGGCGCACTCCGCATGACGTTACGTTCCTTCCGCAGGAAGCCGGGCGGGCGTTTCAGATGTGGGCTCGCCCGCCAGAAGGTCCGACTCGAAAATCCAAACTGCGAGTCGCGGCGCAAGTCGTACCTGGTAGATCCAGCGATCTTGTTCTCGGATCACGTTTAGCACGATTCCGCGTGAGGACTGCCCGAGAGCGCTTTCAGTAAGCGGCCCACGGCCCGGAGTGGAGTAGGCGAGACCGTCCGGCCGTTTTTCCACGACGGCGCCGACGCTATATTCTGGCGGGATGATGCTGGCGGGGAGTCTCGCGGCGCTCCGACCCGGAGGAGCAGTGGCCATGTAAAAGCCGAGGCTCAACACGACCAAAAGGCTGAGAATCAGCCCCCCCCATAAGGGAAGAGGCACTTTCTGGGACTGATCACCGGCGATCAACCATTTCTTAAAAAAGAACATGCGCCCTGTTTGAGGAGAAGCCCCGCGCAAGTGATCCATGGCATCGAGACTTTTGACGGCCGCGTTGATGACGAAGACCCTGGTATTGTTGCTGCTCAGATCGACCGGGAAGAGGGAGAAACCCGATGAGGTGCGGTTGTACTCCAGCGTCGAGCCCACCAGACATTCCCCATCGTGGAACGTCACTCTGAGAATCTTGCCCACGTGTCCATAGGATTCTCCCACGAGTTTATTCTCGCGGTACTTCCGGTTGCCTTCGAATGACCGGACGAAGAAAATGGCCTTCAGCCTGGAAATGTCAACCGACACTGGATCTCCGGCCGTGTCTTTGTCTTCGGGATAGATTGTCAGAGAGGGCATTTGCGGGTCGAAGTCCTTGAGATAGCCCTTGACAAGGGTGGCGTCGGCAAAATGCAGGACGACCCGTTTCATGGTGACGAGATCGAGGGTTTTCTGTCCCGATGGAGTCATGAGCGAACGCTCTCTAAAAACGCGGATGCATCGTCGCGCATCACAGTGTGTCGCCAAATCGTAATGGCCTCTTTTCGAGGTAGAATCTTTGCCGGAGATCGTGTCGAAGGAGTATTACAACACGCCTAGGCCGGAGTGTCTCGAGTCGGGTCGAGAGGGGAGAGCTTGTGCCTGATTGCGTACTGGATCAAGTCCGCGGTCGTTTTGAGGTGAAGCTTCTCCAGGATGCGGGCCCGGTAGGTGCTGACCGTCGTGAGGCTCAGTGAGAGATCCTCGGCAATTTCCGTCGTCGTCTTCCCGCCGGCAATCTTGCAGAGCACCACGTATTCGCGCTCGGAGAGTTTTTCGTGCGGCGCCTGGTTGTCATCGGCCTGGAGTTTCCCGGCCAACTCCTCGGCGAGTTGCGCGCTGATATACTTCCCTCCACCGGCGACCTTGCGAAGGGCCGTCGCGAGTTCCTCCGGGAGGCTGCCCTTGGTCAGATACCCGGAGGCTCCGCTTCGAAATGCCCGGACCGCCATCTGGCCCTCGGGATACATGCTGAGGATCAGCACGGCGGGCCGGGACGGCTCCTGTTTCAGGTCCATCAGCACCTCCAGGCCGCTCCGGCCCGGCAGGCCGACGTCGAGCACGACCACATCGGGGCGCTTCGCTTTGATCAGCGCCAGGCCTGTCGCGGCATCGGTGGCCTCTCCGATCACCTGCATGTCATGATGCGCTTCGATGAGGAGCTTGATCCCCTCCCGGACGATGGAGTGATCGTCCACGATCACAATCTTGATCATCGGGGCACCGCGTTCCTCATTGCACCGGGAGCAGAAGTTCGACGATTGTGCCCTTCCCGGGTTCTCCGGCCAGGACGACTTCCCCGCCGAACGACGACGCTCGTTCCCGCATCCCGATCAGTCCCAGCGAGGCAGCGTCACCTTTCTCGTGCTCCGTGATGCCGCGTCCGTTGTCGCGGACGCGCGCCGCGATGGCGCCGTTGACCTGCTGCAGCGTGATGCTGGCCCGCGTCGCATTGGCATGCCGAGCGATATTCGTCAATGACTCCTGCACCACTCGGAAGACGACGATGGCGCGATCATCACTGAGGTTCACGCGCAGCACGTCGGAGTCGAAGGTACATTCGATGCCGGTCCGCTGCTGAAATTCACGAGCCAACCACTCGAGCGCAGCGATGATGCCCTGATCTCCCAGCATGATCGGCCGGAGGTCCGACGCGATCCGCTGGACGGAGCTGATCGCCGAGCTTGTCAGGCCGAGCGTGGCGCCGAGTTTCTTGTCAACCTGGTCACGCGTGGTGCCGGCCGGCAACTGTCGGAGTTGCTGCTCGATCCAGGACAGGTTGACTTTGAGCGCCGTCAAGAGCTGGCCGAGTTCGTCGTGGATGTCGCGGGCTATCCGGGTGCTTTCTTCTTCCCGGATCTTCTCGAGGCGAGCCGCCAGCGCTCTCAATTGAGCGTCATGCTGTTTCAAAACCCGCCAGGATTGTTTCTGAAAAAAACATCCGGTGGCGATCACCCAAATCACGGTAATGCCGATGAACCGGTTAAACAGCGCAAGCGTCGGATCGAGATGACTGCGGGGCGAATACAAATATCCGATGAGAATCAACACCGAGCTCGCGGCGGCAAGCACGACCGAATCCCACTGAAAGGGCAGCCAGAGCGACACGAGGATGATGGGAAGATAGAAGACCCAATCGGCCCAGCCGAGGGGCGTCAGAAAGTCCCAGAAGAGCAGTCCGGGCAGAACGGTGATGCTGAGCGCAATGAACAGGATGGTGGCGGTTCGATGCTTGCGATCGGCGATGGGGCGAGGAATGACCCTGGATGACGTCTCCGATAAGCTTGGGGACAGGGTCTCCGTCGGGTTCACCTGATCCGCCACCCTTCTGCACCCAGCGAGCACCCAGCGCGGTGAAGATAGCTGTAGCGAAAGGAGGGACAGAAGTCAAGCAACGGCGTCGGATGAGGGCGGAGTGTCCGTGCGGGAGCTAGCGCCCGATCAGCAGATCGGCAACACTCCGCACGGTGAGGATGAGTTTTCTCAAGCGGTCCCTGACCAATCCACGCGACTCGCCGTAGCCTTCCCATTCCGCGCGCATGCCGGCCCGGACCTCAGCGCCAGGCACCACGGCTTCGGCGAGAAAGCGGACCCGATCCGTCACCCGCGGGGACATCCAGGCCAGGATCAGGAAGGAGAGCCTTCCAAGGTCGCGCTCCTCGCGAATCCAGTGAAAAACCCGCCTGGCCAGCGGTTGAGGGAGCGTGTAAGGGATTGTCGCAAGGAGGCCCGCCAGGCGCTGGGGGAAGAGGTGCTCGGCGTAGGCGCCCGCACACGCCAGGGGAATGGTGAGCCGGAACGCCTCGGCGCGCGACACCACGACGGGCCACTGCCTCTCGGCCGTGAGCTGCAGGATCAACTGCGCCAGATCGAGCTTCCAGATCAGCCGCTCGTACTCGTGCTTCAGGAGATGCAGGGCGTTCACGAGCAGGGCGTCGCGATCGCTCAGCCTGAGCAGATTGCCGCCCGGCGTCGAAAAGCTCTGAGCCTCCGCCCAGACCCGTTCCGTATCGATCCGATGAAGCCGGGCGGCGGTTCTAAGACGGTCTTCTCCACCCAACCCTGTGTGCAGATCCACGAAGCCCCGGCCATTGCTGTAGACATGCGCCCCCCCTTCACACGGCTCATACCCGAGCCTGCCGAGAACCTGGACGGTCTTCGCACGATCACGCGGCCGGACACACAGATCGCAATCCTCCGATGAGCGCAGGCCCTCATCGGGATAGAGCGATCCGATGAAGGTGAGCCCGCGCAGGACGATCGGACGGAGGCCCTCGGCCAGACATGCGGCGGCCAGACGGCCCAATTCCTCGCGCCAGTAGAGGTTCCGGGCGATGTTGCGGCAGTACTGCTCGTGAAAGGCGGCCCGGACCGTCTCGGGACAGGTCTCCCACAGCGCGCCGAGCGGAGAGTCCGGCGCCGCATTCCCCGCGTTCCGGTAGATGAGCCCGGCCACGCCGTGGTCGGCGGCCATCGTCGCGAGCTCCTGCCAGCCCTCGTGATCCGGGAGCACCGCGGGGGCGGACAGGTTACCACCGCCGTCAAGACCGGTGAGGGACGCCCACCGGACAAGCAGCAGGAGAGCCTGGGGACCAATGGCAACTGGTCCCTTATCCGGCAAACTCGCGGATGAGGCGGGCATTGTCTTTGGCAGTCCTTCCCATGCTCAAGGAGGCCGCCGGCGTCCGCTCGGCCAGTTGACAGACCGCCTCCAGCCCCGATGCAAGCTGCGCCACGCTCGTGCTGGCGTAAGAGAGCAGGGCTTCCACGGCCTGGGCGGGCGTCAGCGGCGTCAAGCGGGGTGCTCCGGCGGGATCGCGGTTCAGCACGATGATGCGATGGACCGACGCGGGCGTCCCCCATCGAAACCCCGCCAACCGCCACGGCCGAACGTACCGATAGGAACGGCGTCCGACACGGAAGTGTAGCACGGCCCCGCGGGGATACTTGAGGGCATGGGGACGTCCGCCCTCGAATTTGATCGGCTTCGGATACGGCAGGCAGGTGAGGTCCGGGGCAATCAACGCGAGGTCATCGGACCAGTACCGCCACCCTGCCTTCACCAGCTCGAAGACGAGCGTGGATTTTCCGGCGCCCGAGGTCCCGAGCAGCAACGTGGGGTTCGAGGTCCCCACCGCGCCGGCGTGGATTGGGATGACATCCCGCAACCGCTCGAGGATCAACTGATGGCCGAGCCACTCCAGGAACGGGACCAGGGCCGTGCCGGGCCGGCAGCGCCAGGTTTGGGGAGACGGCGCATCCAGGGTCATGACGAATCCGGCGCCGTCCCGTGAGACCGTCAGCTCGACCGGCGGCGATCCCGCGCGATCGCTCCGGAACGGCTCGAGCAGCGCCTCAAGCGCGCCAGCGCGAGCGGCCGCGCTCCGGTCGTGGTAGGACAATCGGATCGCCGCCGTGCGGAAGGCAAACAGGCTCGACCCGAACGACTCACGCGGAGCCGACGCGCTCCTGGTCCCGGCACGGCATGGAGACGGAGTCATTGAAGCAGGGACAGACTGCAAAACTGGCGGAGACAGTCCTGGACGTGTTGAGAGATGGTGGACGCATGGCCCAGATAGCGGCGAGTGATTTCCGCGATGAGCTCGGACACAGTGCGAGATCCATCGCAGAGCGTCAGGACGGCGGTGGCCGGCGGGTTCAGGACGCACGCCTGATCGCCATCCGGAAGCAGGATTACGGCTTCATGCTCGAGGAGGCGCAGCCGCACGTCCGGCCTCAGGCGCGGACGGTACTCGTCAGTCAGACAATCCGAGCTCAGACGCATTTGCCCCCGATGCGCTTCCTGCCGGGCGGGCAGCTTTTCTGCTTGGTCGTCCCACCGGATCCGAGCGCGATCGTGGTGATCACCGGCATGCTCCAGAGCAGGACGATTCCGGTCGCGACGACCTGTCTGCGGCTCCAGAGTGCGTCCGTGCGGGGCGGGATCGGGGCGGGGTCGGGTGCCTGCTTGCCGTCATCTGGCGTCGTCATCGGACTTGTCCCCCATCATCGGCGATCTTGCCGAAACTGTGGAAACCATGTACACCATCTCACCATAGAGCCCTGGCCTTGTCAATGAGAGCCCTCGGCATTGCCACCTCCCGCGACCTTCCCTGGGTGCTGCTGTGCGCCGGCATGAATCTCCTGCTGGCCCAGTACTGGACCATGAAGGAGTATCTGCTGGTATTGGCCAGTTCAGAAGTGACGATCGTGCTCGTGACGTGCGCGTTCTTTGCCAGTTGCTCGCTCGGCTTCTTATTGGCGTCGCCGTCCCTCGTCCGGGCTGTCTCATGGCTCGTCCTCCCTCTTGCCTTGATCCAACTGGCTTTTCCCTGGCTGCTCAAGGAGCTTGCCGCGCTGTTCTACCGCGTGGAACTCCCGCATGTCACGGCGGCTCTGCTCGCGGTCGGAGTGCTCTGCATCGCGCCCCTCTATACGATCCTGCTGCCGCTGCTCGTCGCCGCGCGGGAAGCCGACCACGAGCCGTCTCGCGGCGACGCCCTCTCGGTGTGCTATGGAGTCGAGCTCGCCGGGGCCCTCGTCGGCATCCTCCTCATCCTCACCATCGGCCGCCGGCACTTTGTCCCGTTGCTCGTCCTCTATTTCCTGAACGTCTCTGTGATCCTGGCCTACATCTATGGGAGCAAGTGGGTGCTGGTCGGGGCCGTGCCGGTCGCGCTGTCCTATGGCGTGATCTCCCACGCGCTGGATCGGCCCGCGACCGAGGCGTTCTACCGCAGCCGCGGCTACCCGGCGGACTGCCGACTCATCGACACCGCGCAATCCCTCTACAACCGGATCGATGTCCTGCAAGACGGATCGGAAGACCGGCTGCTGGTCATGAACGGCCGTCAATACTTCAACCCGGACGAGCTGGAAGCTTTTAACCGATACGTGGCCGGCCTTCCCTCCGAGCTGATGCCGGGCAGCCGGGTGCTCATCGTCGGGACCGGGTCGCTGTCGTCGGTGTATCACGCCTCACGGTGGGCCGCCAGGGTCGAGTCCGTCGAGATCGATGAGCGCGTGGCGGAGATGGGCCGGAAACATTTCCGGCGATACCATCATCTCGACGAAGTCAGCGGCTGGACGCTCCACATCGACGATGCCAAGCATTTTCTGGCATCGTCGGCGGAGGTCTATGACCTCATCATCGTGGACATGGTGCCTCCCGTCTACGTGCAGACGGCCCTGCTGTTCACGCGTGAATTTTATGAGCTGGCCCGCGCGCGCCTGAGCGCCCGCGGCGTGCTCTCGGTGTACACGGGTTCATGGTTCGGGAGCGAGTCGTCCACGCGGCCCGAGGTCTCGACGATCAAGACCATCGATGCGGTCTTTCCGGAGTACCTGGTCGTCAATAGCCGGACGGCTGGCATGGCCTTCGTGTATGCGGCGAGAGAGCTGCCGTTCGGGAAGGACGCGCTGCGGCGCCTCCTGGCGGCCGAGGGGGCGCAGCGGGATCAGCTCTTCGATGCGACCGAGGCGCGGCCGTTCCTGGAGGGAAAACAGATTTCGTCCGTGAGCAACCTCCGCATGGTCCTGGAATGGTCCCCCTCCTCGTACCACTCGCTGGCCATGGGCTTCAAAGGAGTGCAAGTGAACTGATGCGTTACCTGGCGGCGGGGTCGGCGGCGGCGGCCGGATTGTACTTTGCCGTATGCCAGGTCGGCTACTTTGTCCACACGGAGTTCATGCTGTCCTCCACCTTCGTGGCCTACTATGGCGTCATCGGGGTTTGGCTCCTCGGAACGCTCGCCGGTCTGCTCATCCGGGCGGAGGGGCTTGGCGCGGTGTTGCTGATCGGAGGGCTGGGGGCGTATTACCTCCATTGGGCGATCCTCGTGAGATTTCCCTTCACCCTCGGCGTGCTTCCGGTCCTGCTGCTGCTCATCTTTGGCTCGGCGCTCTATGGTGGCTACTTTTTCCGGATGGCCCGCGCGCAGTTCTCCTCCGCGCGCCCCCTGTTGTTCCATGAGAACAACGGCTTTGTGCTCGGCTATGCGATCGCCGTCCTCCAGTTGCTCGCGCATGGCCAGGACAGCCAGCTCGTGCTGCCGGCGGGAGCGGCGCTCTTCCATGGCGTGCTCCAATACGGGTTGCCGCAGCGGAGACTGACTCGTCATGTTTCGTGACCGGACAGAGGCGGGGCAACGGCTGGCGGCGGTGTTGAGGCACTATGCCGATCGGCCGGACGGCCTGGTCCTGGCCATCCCGCGCGGCGGTGTGGTGGTGGGCCGGGAGATCAGCCTCGCCCTGCGCCTGCCGCTGGATGTCCTGCTCACGCGCAAGATCGGGGCGGCCGAAAATCCCGAGCTGGCGATCGGGGCGCTCAGCGAGACCGGGTATCTCCATCTCAACGAAGAGCTGCTGGCCTCCTATCCGTCGCTGATGTCCGTGACGGACAGGCAGCGCCGGGAGCAGGAGGAGGAAATCGCCAGACGGCGCCGGTTGTACCGGGGCGGGCGGGAATTGCCGGCGCTCGCCGGCCGGCTCGTCATCCTTGCGGACGACGGCGTCGCGACGGGCGCCACGTATCTCGCCTCGGTCCAGGCGCTCAAGACGGCCGGGGTGGGCGGACTCGTCGCGGCCATCCCGGTGGGGCCCGCCGAAACCGCCGGCCTGATCGCGCAGCGCGTGGACGAATGCATCATGCTGGAATGCCCCCAGCCTTTTTACGCGGTCGGCCAACACTATCAGGACTTCCATCAAGTGGACGATGCCGAGGTGATCCACTGCCTCTCCACCGCGTGGAAGTCCGTCGCGAGGACGTCGCCATGACAGCTCTCAGGTATCTGCTCGTGCTCTCCGTCAGCGTGCCGGGTGTGTGCTGGTCTGCGGATTCGCGCCAGATTCCGTCGAAATCCCCGCACGAAGCCGCCTCGGCAAGAGAGCGCCCTCCCGAAGCTCGCGACGTGCCGCCGGAGGAATCCCGCCCGCCCGAACCGCCCAGAGCTTCCGGAGAATCGCGGCGGATCCCATCAAAGCCGCCGGGCGCCGGGCAGTCGCGTGCCGCCGACCCCATGCCTCAAGAGCGAAGTTCCCCGCCGCCGGCACCAGGCATGGTGCCGGACAGGTAGCCCCGCGTCCTTGACGACGGGGACCCCGTCGGGTATCTTGCGCACGTTTCCTCATGGAGGAGGTGCACGATGTCTGTCCGGATCATGCTCGGCGGTTTCCTGTTCGTGATGGCGGCCTGCAGCACGACAGATTGGGTCAATACCCAGAACCCGAAGGCCAATTACACCCTGGACTATAATGAGTGTGAAAGCACGGCGATCCAGAACCCCAAAAGCCAGGTGGGAAACAAATTATTGGTCCAGCGGGAAATCGACCGGTGCCTGATGAAGAAGGGGTGGGTCCAGCGGGAGCAGCGCTAAGTCTCAGCCCAACACTCCGACCTCGGTGAGGTGTCGTACCAGGCTCTCCACATCCAGCCGGGTCATCTCGCAGACTCGGGCCAACTCCCCCGCATCCCGCGTCCCATCCGCCTGCTCCAGCACGCGCCTCACGGGCTCGGTACAGCGGAGCGCCGCGACCCGGCCATGACGTGATCGGGCCACCAGCAGCAGAGTCCGCACGGGTTGACCAACCGGCACGGATGCTCGTTTCTTCAACTCCACCACCACCGCAGGAATGTCCCATTCCAGCTCGAGTCGCTGAAGGCTGGGAGAGGGACGCGGCCGCCCCGAATCATGCGAGCCAGGTTCGTGGATGGCCTCCGCCCGCAGCATCGCGGCCTGATAGCGCAAGAGATCCCGCCAGTAGGGCAGCCTGCCCGTAAGGGCGCCGTCGTCACGGGTCAGGTACTGCTCGATCAAGACCAGAAGCTGCTCGGCCGATGCGAGGGACCCCAGCGCCGCCTGATCCAAGAACCTGACGCCTTCCGCGGTCTCCAGGACCGCAAGCGGATCCCGGCCGGTCACGGCCGCCAGCAGCCGCACGTGCCGATAGAGGCGGACGATGCGCTCCCGGTAATAGTGTCTGGCCATGAAGCGTGCGAGTCTGGCCAGGCGTTCACCGGGCAGGCGGGCCAGGACCGCGGCTTCTTCGCGTCCGAGCAGTGTGAGCGCCTGCCGATCCCCCCCAGCCAGCCTTCGACGGAGTGCTCCATCGCTCACGACCTTCAAGAGCGAGTCATGCAGGGAACGACCGGTCATCGGGGTGTCAGGCAAACCGCTCCCTGATCGACCGGACGCCGGCCAGCAGCGTGTCGGCGGTCAGGTGCGGGCTATAGGCATCGAAGGTGATCGCGCGGAGCTCGGGCGCCCTGGAAGCGGCCATCACCGCGAGCTCCAGCATCTCCTCGTCCGGCGGGACCGGAGCGATCCAGGGCTCCTGCAGGTCGGGGTCGTCCGCGCATCCGGCCACATGCATCTCGATCACGCGATCGAGGGGGAGCGCCTGCAGGAATACCGCCGGGTCCAACCCGCAGGCGCGTGCCGACAACACCGCATGAGGCACGTCCAGCAACAGATGGCAGCCGGACTCCCGGCACAAGCGGTCCAGAAATTCCGGCTCGCTCATCTGAGGGATATCCAGGCGAAGGTACGTCGGAATGGGCTCGATGGCCAGTGGCACCCCCAGATGCTCGCGCAGCGCCTTGATGCTTGTCGCAAAATCCGTCAACAAATCTTCGGTGTAGACCGGCGGGAACACGTAGTCGAGCCGCGGCTTCGGCTTCCCGGAGCCGTTCTGAGAGCAGCGCAACCGTTGCAAATGCTCGGCGGCCCATGGCGAGCGATACTGCCCGAGCAGGGCGCGGGCCCGTTCCAGCTCGTGCGGCTCCAGCGGATCGCTCAGCTCGCCCAGGTAGTCGTGGAGCAGGAGCGTGAAGCGGGAGCGGATGGACGGCCAGTTGGTATCGAGGGGATCCGGCGAATCGGCCATCGCCAAGTGGTCGATCAGGTCCGCAGCGGCCAGGACCTCAGGCGCCAGATGCGGGTGATAGAAGGCGCCGATGCTGGGATGGGGAACCATTGAAAAGAAAAAGGCCCGATCGGGGATCGGGCCTTTCCCTTCCGCTCGAGCGGATTATTGATGGCAGGTCGGGACGATTTCTTCGATGTCGAGCAGCTCAAGCTGATGACAGGTCGGCTGCACTTCCTCGGTCTCGACGATCTCCAGATCGACGGTCTTGATCTCCATCCTGCACCTCCTTGGGTCTGAGTGCGGTTCGATCACCGACAGGCACTATAGGGAGGGCACCCCTGAGATGTCAACCGGTACGTTTGGAGCCCGGCGTTGACTTCCCGAAGGGGCTCTCCCTAGACTGCCCCGAACCGTGAAGCGTGAGGCGTGAGGGGTGACTGCACGCAGGAGGCTACCAGTACGGATCGAAGTGCTGCTCAGCGAGGCCGCGCTCGCGGGCGAGTTCCTGCAGGCTCTGGCCGAGCGCTTTCTCCCCGAGCGGTTCTTTTACTGGTTTCCCTTGTCGGTCCGTGCCTGGCTCCAACTCTGTCAGGACGGTCCGTACCGGAACTTTATCCGCTCCGACAGACTGGTGCGCGCCGGGGCCGAGGCGATCGTCGGGTCGCTGCCGCCGGGGCCGATCGAGGTCATGAGCCTGGGCTCGGGGCAGGGCACCAAGGACCTGCACCTGCTCGGCGCATTGACCGACGCCCGCCGGGCGGCGACCTACCGGCCGGTGGATACCGGCCAGATGCTGCTCGAGATGGCGTGCGCGAACGCCGAGCAGCACGGGATTGCGGCCACCGGCGTGAAAGCCGACCTCACGAAACAGACGCATCTTGAGGCCCTCAGCCCCGGCGCCAAATCGCCGTCCCGTCTCGTCTTGCTCCTGGGCAACACGCTGGGAGGGTTCGATCCGCCGGCCATGCTCCGTGCGCTCAAGCCGGTGTTGCGAGAGAGGGACCTCTTGCTCGTGGACGGCGAGCTGCACAATGATCAGGATACCCGGGCCGGATACGACAATCCCCTCAACCGGAACTTCGCCTTTGCGCCCTTGCAGAGCATCGGCATCCGCGAGACCGACGGCGAGCTGGTCTTCGAGCCGCTTGCGGACCTCGCGCCCGGCATCCATCGGCTCGGCAAATACTTCCGCGCCCGGGTGGACCTTGCGCTCCGCGTCGCCGGCGAAACCTTCTCGCTCAAGGCCGGCGAGCGGATCCGTATGAACCATTCGGGGAAGTACGAGCGCAAGGCATTTCTCTCGCTCCTGGCGGACGCGGGGTTCAAGCCGCTGAAAGACTGGACGAGTGACGACGATCGGTTTGTGATGGTGCTCGCCCGGCCATACGCTGGATAGCACGCCGCATGCCTTCTCTTCCTGCTGCAGTGGAGTTCCGGAACGTCGGCTTCCGGCACGGCGCCGGCCGGCCGATTCTCTCTTCGCTCTCCTTCCGGCTGCCGCCGGGCGACACGCTGGCGCTCGTCGGACGGAGCGGCTCCGGGAAAACCACCGTGCTGAAGCTGATCAATCGTCTGTTTGAACCGAGCTCGGGCGAAGTGTCGGTGGAGGGGCGCCCGACCACCGGATGGGATCCGATCCGGTTGCGCCGCCGCATCGGCTACGTGCTGCAGGAAGTCGGATTGTTTCCTCATCTCACGGTCGGCGCCAACGTCGGCGTCGTTCCCAGGCTCGAAGGATGGGCGCACGCACGGGTGGAGCGGCGGGTGCACGAATTGCTGTCGCTCGTCGGCCTGGAGCCGGCGCGCTTTGCCGACCGCTATCCGCACGAGCTGTCCGGCGGCCAGCGGCAACGGGTGGGGGTGGCCCGGGCGCTCGCGGCCGATCCTCCGTTGCTGCTCATGGATGAGCCGTTCGGCGCCCTGGACCCGATCACGCGCGCCGAGCTGCAGCAGGAGTTCCGGGAGCTGCAGAAGGAGTTGAAGAAGACCACGGTCATCGTCACTCACGACCTGCCGGAAGCCTGTTTGCTCGGGACGCGCATCGGGCTGATCCAGGACGGGCGCCTGGCGGAGTGCCTGCCGCCCGCCGAGTTTCTCCGGTCCACGCACCCGGAGGTCCTGGCGGTCCTGGCCACGCTTCAACCGATACATTAAGAAACGGACAGAAGACATGGACTTTCTGACGTTCATGGTTGAGCATCAATCGGAAGTGCTACGTCTGACCGGCGAGCATATCGGGTTGGTGGTCGTGGCGACGGCCGGAGCCGTCCTGATCGGTTTTCCGCTCGGGGTCTCCCTCCATCGTCGTCCGGCCTGGCGCGCGCCGGTTCTCGGGTTCGTGAATGTCGTTCAAACGATCCCGAGCCTGGCCCTGTTCGGGCTCCTGATCCCCTTGCCCCTGATCGGCGGGATCGGCCCCCGGACGGCCTTGATCGCCCTGGTGCTCTATGCCTTGCTGCCCGTGGTGACCAATACCGTGGCCGGACTGGCCAGCGTGGATCCCAAGGTGCGGGAAGCGGCCGTGGCGATGGGGATGACGGAACGGCAATTGTTGTGGAAGGTGGAGGTGCCGCTCGGCCTGGGCGTCATTCTGACCGGCGTGCGCGTGGCCACGGTGATCGGCGTCGGGCTGGCCACGATCGCGGCGGCCATCGGAGCCGGCGGACTCGGGATGTTCATTTTTCGCGGGCTCGCCATGCTGGACACGCGTTTGATCCTGGCCGGGGCCATCCCGGCCGCGGTCATTGCCCTCGTCGCCGATTTTCTCCTGAGCCTCGTGGCGCGCCGGGTCAGAATTCCTGGCGTATGAGCACGCAGCGGCCAGTCTCCCGCGGCGGCACGCGTGTCGGACTCGTTGTCACCGCGAGCGTGCTGTTGGCGGTGGGCGGATGCACGGACTCCGGCGCGGACCGTTCCATCGTGATCGGCTCCAAGAACTTCACCGAGCAGGTCATCCTCGGGGAGCTCCTCGCGCAGCAGATCGAAGCCCGGACGACGCTGAAAGCGGTGCGGAAGCTCAATCTGGGCGGGACCTTCATCTGCCATCAGGCGCTGCTGGCCGGGCAGATCGGCGCCTATGTCGAGTACACGGGGACCGCGGCGACTGCGATTCTGCACGCGGCGCGCGCCAGCGATGCCGAGATCATGTTTGCGACGGTGCAACAGGCCTACCGGCAGCGATTCAACGTCGAATGGCTTCCGCCGCTCGGCTTCAACAATACCTTTGCCATCATCATCAGGTCGGACGATGCGAAGCGCCTGGGCGTCACAACGATTTCGCAGTTGGCACGGCATGCGCCGAAATGGCGTGCGGGGTTCGGCTATGAGTTCCTGGAGCGGCCGGACGGATTTCCGGGTCTCGCCAAGACCTATGGCCTGCGCTTCGCGGCCGGACCGCGCGTGATGGACCTGGCGTTGACCTATCAGGCCCTGGCCAGCGGGCAGGTGGATGTGATCGCCGGGGATTCCACGAACGGGCTCATCGCCGGCCTCAAGCTGGCCGTCCTGAGGGATGACAAGCGGTACTTTCCCTCCTATCACGCGGCGCCGGTGGTATCCGCCGCCGTCCTCTCGCGTTTCCCCGAAGTCCGGACCGCCCTGAGCGCGCTGGCCGGCACGCTCACCGACGAAGAGATGCGCCGGCTGAATGCGCTCGTGGACGGGGAGAAGCGGGATGTGGCCCAGGTCGTGAGGGAGTTCCGCGCCGCGAAGGGGCTGTGATGGTTCTCAGTGGTCAGTTATCCGTTTCGGAGTTCTTTCCTTTCACCCCTCACCCTTCACCGATTCAACGCATGATCACCTTGCCGGTCTCGCTCCAGTACCAGAAGAGCGAGAAGTTCGGAAAGAACGAGTCCAGCGTGTTCTGTCCCGCCATCGTACACAGCACGCCCGCGGCGCCCACGAAGTTCGAATCGCCGAACCGCCACTGAACCGCCGGCTCGATGCCGAAGATGTTCGAGCCGTTCAGGGCGCCGCGGTTCAAGGCGTGTCCATCCGCGCGCCATGGAGCGCTGTGCAGGCCGACAAATTCAACATTGTAGGCGAGGCCGCGCCGCTCATCGAGAATATGCTCGATCACCAGACGGGTGTTGAGGATGTCGCCGACATAGGTGCTGTCGGCGCCCTCGCTGCCCGGTGGGTGATAGGTGTAGTACGCGCCGGCGTTGATCCGGAAGGGTTTCAGGTTCTTCCGCAGCACCACGCCTTCCGTCACCGCCAATGAGCCGAACTGCGTCGTCGGCAGGCGCCCGACCGGCGCGAATCCGCCGGGCGGCTTCTTGGTGTCCGTGAACCATTTGCCCGTGGGCATGCCGAGCTGGGTATGGAGTGTCACGGTCGGGCGCCAGGTGTCCGGGTCCTGGACGATCGGACGATACTTGAAATAGACGGACGTGTCTCCCAAGCCCGTGTTGGTCGTCCACGGACCGCCCCTCCCTTGATTCAAGCCGGCCGTGTCCCTGGCCCAGAAGGCGCTGATCGACGTCGCGGCCCCAAGCTGCAGGTTTTCCGCCAAGCCGTAGCCGGCTTGGAGGTAGGGGAGCTGGGCCGAGTAGAGATGGGCCTGACCGGCCCGGCGCTCGGAAGCAAAGACCAGGTGGTTCCCGTAGGAATGCTCCGAGATTTGCGAGTAGATGAAGGGCCGGACGTAGAGTTGTCCCTTGGGGAGGGTATCGGCGATCGTGACCAGGATGGGCCCGTGCGTCAGCGGGTTCCAGATCTTCCGGTACTTGTCGATTTCCGACTGCGTGGGCATCCACTCCCAGCCACTGCCCGATCCCGGCGCCGGCACCATGGAGAGGACGACCGTTGAGAGGATCAGCCGGCGGAGGAATCTCACCCGTGCTCCAGCACTTCTTCCACCAATTCGCGGAGACGGTTTTTGGCCTCTTTCAGCGCCGATCTGCCGGACTCCGTGATTCGATAGCACTTGCGGCGTCGGCCGCCCACCGTGTCCGTCGTGCGGCGCAGATATCCATCGGCCGACAAACTATGGAGGGTGGGATAGAGCGTGCCGGGACTCAGTTGGTAGCCGTGCCGCTCGAGCTCCGCCGCCAGCTCCACCCCGCAAACCGGTTCCTGGGAGGCATGGTAGAGGATGTGGGTCTTGACGAATCCCAGGAACAGCCGCCTGACCAAACGGGACGAGAGATCAGGCTCCCGCCCCGGACTCCTTCGCGTGCTCGGCCGCATACAGAATCAATCCTATCGAATCTCGATATCGAGATCCGATATAGCACCTCCAAGAGCCGCCGTCAAGGCCGCCCTCGGCGTGCTGGCCGGCACGCTCACCGAGGAGATGCGCCGGCTGAATGCGCTCGCGGAGGGGGAGAAGCGGGATGCGTCGGTCGTTGTGAAAGCCTTCCGGGCCTCACCCCCCTGGGTCGTCCCCTAGAATTAACATTCCCGTAACAAGCCGGTCATCCATCAGCAATCGCGCGCTGTTGAACTGTTCCTGTCTGTCACGTCTCTCACAGTGTGAGAGGGAGATCATCCATGGCACAGGCGCTAGGACGGTTCAGCCAACTCTTCGGAGTCGCAGTGGGCGTGTTGACGAGTACCGCAGGAACCGGGATCGCGGAGCACGGGGTCCTCGATCGGCCTGCGGTCGATGCGGCGTTGGTCAGTTATGTGCCGCAAGCGGCCTTGACGGGCCGGCTCGCGGTGGCCGGATCGGAGACGATGCAGCCACTCGTCGTCCGGCTTGCTGCGGAGTTCCGGGGCCGCTATCCCGGCGTCAAGGTCGGGGTCGAAGGCGGTGGGACCAATGCCGCGATGACGGGATTTTTTCAAGGGCTCGCTCAGTCGAGACGAGGAGACGGAAACGTTCGAGGTCATCTGGGCTCGAACGACATTACCCTGATGGCGTCCTCGCGCGAGATGACTGCCGCCGAGGTCAAGAGCTTCATCGCGCGGTACGGATACGAGCCCACCGCGATTCCCATCGCCCTGGATGCCGTGGCCGTGTACGTCCACAAGGACAATCCATTGACGGGCCTGACCCTGGAGCAGGTGGACGCGCTGTTCTCCGCCGACCGCCGGCGGGGGTTGGCTGACGACCTGAAGGTCTGGGGGCAGCTCGGGTTGACAGGTGAATGGACGAACGCGCCGGTACGGCTGTACGGTCGGAACCAAAAATCCGGCACCCGTGTGTTTTTCCAGGAGCATGTGCTGCTCGATGCCGGCTTCAAATCATCTCTCAGAGAAGCACCGGGCTCGGCCAGTTTGATCCTCGATCTGTCCCGCGACCGCTTCGGCATCGGCTATACCGGCATCGGCTACCAGGCCTCGACGGTGCGGCCCGTGCCGCTGGCTGAAAAACCCGGGAGGCCGTTCGTGACGCCGAGCGCCGAATCAGCTCGCGATGGAAGCTATCCGTTGCGCCGGTATCTGTACCTCTATGTCAACAAGGACCCGAAGGAACCGATGGATGCGGTTGTGGAGGAATTCCTGAGCTTCATCAACAGCCGGGAAGGGCAGGAGACGGTCGTGCGCGCAGGCTTCTATCCGCTTCCCATGCAACAGGTCGTGCAGAATCTTATCGCGCTGGCTCCGGATCGGAGCTAGGCTTCCGGGGAGGTCATCCATGAAGAACGCTCGGTCTTGGTTGAAGTCCGGCAAAGGATGGGGCCTGGCCGCGCTCCTGGCGGGATTCTGCGTCTCAGGTATTGCCCAGAGTGCCGCAGCTCAGCAATCCGGCAATACAATGATCGGTGCCGACATCCCTCCGTATGCCGCTCCCTCCGGCCTGTCCGGCAGCATGGTCATCGCAGGATCAGACACGATGCAGCCCTTGATCGCCAAGCTGGCAGGGAGCTTCCGGCACCGCTTCCCGGAGACCAAAATCGGTGTGCAGGGCGGCGGGACCGAGATTGCCTTGCTCCAGTTCATCGGTGACCATGCCACAATCAGGCGGGGAGACGGTTTTTACAACAGAGGGCACCTGGTGTCGGGCCACGTCTCCATTCTGGCCTCTTCACGGCGCCTCACCGCGGCAGAGATGCAAGACTTTCGCGGCCGATATGGCTACGACGTCACCGAGATCCCGATCGCCATGGATGCGGTCGCCATCTACGTGAACCGGAACAATCCCATCCAAGGACTGACGCTGGAGCAGGTGGACGCCATCTTTGGGACACAGCGCAAACGGGGCCTGCCGGGGGACCTCACGACATGGGGACAGCTTGGCCTGAACGGCGAGTGGGCCCAGCAGCCCATTCACCTCTACGGGAGAGACAAGCAATCGGGCACCAGGACCTTCTTTAAGCAAGCCGCTCTCCTGGAAGGGGAGCTGAAGTCCACTGTCACGGAAGAGCCGGGATCGGCTTCTGAGATCCTGGCCATCAGCCGGGACCAATTTGCGATGGGATACGTCGGCAGCGGCTTCCAGACCTCCATGGTGAAGACGGTACCGCTCGCTGAAAAGGCGGGCATGCCGTTTGTGCCGCCAAGTGTGGAAACCGTCGCGAACGGAACCTATCCCCTGGGCCGCCCCCTCTATCTCTATGTGAAGAAGGACCCCAAACAGGAATTGGAGCCCTTAATTCTCGAGTTCCTGAAGTTCGTCAACAGCCGAGACGGGCAAAACATTGTCGCGAAGGCCGGAAGCTACCCACTGCCGGGCTCGCAAATCGCAAAGAATCTGGAAGCGTTGGCTCAGGGAGGTCTTGCAGCGGCAGCGACGAATGTGCCAGTCAACTGATTGTCACGCGGGAACGAATCCAACGCGCATCGAACGGCGGCACGCTTGTTCGGTGCGCGTTGTTTTATTAGAATACATCCCACATGAAGGAGCGTTTCACCACGGTCATCAGCGGTCTGGCGCTGAGCGTCTTCCTCAGCGGCTGCGTGACTGAGCCGCCGCCCATCGTCATCCATGAGGACAAGTACGAGTCCATCTGGCTGAAGTTCGACCCGGAAGCCAAAGGCGCGGGCCACAGCCATCCCGCCACGATTTCTCCCGAACGGATGGTCAGGATCATGGACGGCATTCTGGTCGCGGATCGCAGCCAAATCTTCGGGAACATCACGGGCAATGAGCAGGAATGGGCCCAGGCTTTCACACCCTATCAGATCAAGAATCTGGCGCCGTTATTGTCGGAGGCCTTACGGAAGGCCTCGCCGAAGGACATGGCCACGTTTTATTTCATCGTCATGGACCGGGAGCGCGGGAAACTGGTGACATCCGGGGGGCTCTTCGTCCGGAACGGACGTCTCTATTTCATCATGGCGAATTATCGAACGGCGCCGGCCTCCAAGGTCTATGAGACAACCTATGAAATCGACACCAGAAATGAGCCGCTGCTTCCCACCGCACGCTATCAATTTGCGCTCGGGTTTCGGCCCAAAGAGGTCTGGATTCCCAATAAAGAGCTGAGGGGCCGGGACGGCTACGAGCGGTATCTGGATGAGTCCAAGCTCCTGATCATCGACCTTGAGCGGCTCTTCGCGATGCCTGCGCCGGCCTCACCGTCCAAGCCGCAGAACTGAGCATTCTTTCGTCGCGCGACCCACCCGATCAATTCCAGAACCAGATCGCTTGGAACCGCAGCAGGTTGCCGTAGGCGTCGAACTGCTGGGCCGGCGTATTCGCGGTGGCCGTCAGGGTGTTGAATACGTTCTTGCGCCGTGTGAAGGTATACGCGGTCGTAAACTCGAACTGTGGATCCGGCTGCCACGCAATCCCGATCTCAGTCTCCTGCATGGTATCGTTCGGGGCACCGGTCTGAAACTTGAGACCGCCCCGATAACCCTGCCAGCGTGCATACAGATTGGCCAGCCCGACATCCGAATATTTCCACTGGTAGTGTCCTTGGAAATACCCGCCGTAGAACGGCTGAACCCTCACGACGCCGCCCGGATCACGCATCGGTCCCCGTCCCGTCACGTACTCGGCGATGACCCCCCAGGGTTGGGGCGGCAGATAGACATAGAAATTCAACCGCTCATCCAGAAAATTGCGGGCAGAGGTGCATCCGGATGTTTGCGCGGCGCCGACGCAGGCCGGTGAATTGACCGAATAGAGAGCTGTTCCCGCCGCGGCCGTACCCATGCTGACGTGCCAGGTGCCATAGCCGGCGTTCATGCCGGTTTCCATGAGCCGCCCTCCTGGCAGTTCCCATGGCCAGGAGAGCCGGACACTGACCCGCTTGTTCTTGTTGTTCTCGGCGACGTTGTTGCCAGCCGCATTGTCAACCATGACGTTGAAGACTCCGTAATCGCCGGGGCCGTACATGTAGTCCAGCATCTGCTTGAACCGGACCTGAGCGATCTTGGGCGTCCACATGAAGGAGACCCCTACATCGCGCTCGCTGGGGGCGCAGCTATTCGTGGCGTCGGCGCGATCGATCGCCATGCGGACGCGGGACGCCTGCCAATTGTCGAAGGAGCAGGGCACACGTTGCAGCCCCAAGCGCACCCGGTATTCCTTGCCCTTATCGAAATAGTAATCTCCATAGGCATCGCGCATGGAGAGCACGTGTGTATTGCCGCTGACCTGGCTGGCGAGGTCCGGCTGAATGAAGAACGCGACGTGCTCCGAGACCTGTCCAGTGACCACCCACCGGATCCGGCGGAAGAAGAACCCCGGCTGGGCCCCGTTGGCCGTATCGCCGACCGACACGTCGTGATACGTCCGCACCTGCCCATTGTTGGTCAGGTTGTAGCGGAGCATGCCGTACCCGAACATCGTGATTCGTTCGTACCAGCGCGGGCTGCCGCTGAACTCGGCCACCACGGTCCGTTCCATGAACTGGCGCTCCTGTTCGGCCTTGATCCTGATCCAATCGTCCTGCGTGATGATGCCTTTTTCGAGCAGCAGATCTTCCAAGGGCGTGCTCTCGATCGCTTTTTCACCTCGCTGAATCATGCCGCCGGGAGCAGGAGGCGGCGGTCCCGCCGGCGCGATCTGTGGCTGGGGAGTATCCACGGCCGGCGCCTGGGCGAGCGAGGAAGCGGGGCTGCATAGCATCCACACCGCCACGACAAGTTGCAGCAGCAAGGTCAATCGACATGCAAACCCGACGAGCATCCAGCGCATGGGCCGTCCTCCTGTAGGGTATTAACCTATCGGCTACGTTCTGTACGCCGGACATATGACGGCAAAGTGACCTCTCTATTACGGGACTGTTAACAATTTCTTTAGAAATGAAACGCGGCTCTGAAATTTACCCATAAGTAATGGGGCGTTGACGGCGTTGCAATAGCGCACCGATAGCCTCCGTTCATGGAACTCATCGAAATCATCGAGGACGATCCGGATCAGGCCGGCCTCCTGGACCATGCGCTCCGGAAAGCGCGCTATCGCACCACTGTAGCCTCGACCGGAGAGATGGGGCTGCGGGACATCCAACGCCTGAAACCGGCGCTCATTCTGCTGGACGTCATGCTCCCGGGGTCGGATGGGTACGAGCTCTGCAAGCGCGTCCGGCAGGAGCCGAGCCTCCAGGGCATTCCGATCATCATGATCACGGCGCTCGGCACGCCTGAGCACCGCGTGGCCGGCCTGGAGCTCGGGGCGGACGATTATATCGCCAAGCCCTTCAGCCCCCGGGAGGTCGTGTCGCGCGTGAAAGCCGTGTTGCGGCGGGCTCATCTCCGAGGGGACTCGGAGGAGAGCTATTTGAATGGCGCGTTGGTGTTGCAGGAGAACCGGTTTATCGTCTCATATCGGGGGCAGGCTGTGCTCTTGTCGGGCCCGGAATGGTGGGTGCTGCGGTGTCTCGCCGACAGGCCGAGCGAAGTCGTCACGCGGGAGGAGCTGATCGGCCTGCTGTGGGGCGAGGACGGACTGGTGCATGAGCACGAACTCTACCGCTACATCCAGACCCTCAGACGAAAACTCGAAACCGATCCCGCGAATCCCTCCTTGATTCTGACGATCCCGAACGTCGGGTATCGGCTTGCGCCTCCTGCGGATCAGTCTATTCCTTGAAGGGGACGGTCAGGGCAGACGCGCCACTGACGAGCAGACCGACGATCGGCGCGAACCGGACGAGCATGATGAGGTCGTTCACCGAGACCTGCACCAGGGTATAGGCGGGATCGCCGGCGGTCAGATAGCTCCAGACGAACACCATGGCGGTGCACGGCGCGGCGGCCAGGATGTCCATCTCATATCCTCGGTTTCCGCGCCTGGATAAAGGCGCTCATGAATTTGCCGTCCGCCTCTCGGGCGACGCGATCCAGGTCCAGGCCGGCGCCCGCGAGGAAGTCCTTGGCATCGGCGGTCTGATACATGCGGGCGGGCTGCACGTCGATGTCTTGAAAGCCAGCCTGCGCCAGCTTCTCACGGTAGGCCGATTCCTCCAGGGCGCCCGCCACGCAGCCGATCCAGAGCTCGACGCTCAAGCGGATCTCTGCCGGAACCGGTCCTCGAAGGACCACATCCGAGACCGCAAACCGGCCACCGGGCTTCAATACGCGAAAGGCTTCAACTAGGACACGGTCTTTGTGGCCGGAGAGCTTGATGACGCAATTCGAGATGCTCACGTCCACGGACGCATCGGGCAGGGGAATGTCCTCGATAGCACTTCGATATGACCTTCAACCGTTCCCCGGCCTTCAACTGTCCGACGACGTCGCGGATGTGTTCCAATGCGTCAGTGTGCAAAGAATAGTAGATCCATCGCCCCTCACGCCGGTCCTTGAGCAACCCCGCCTCCCTGAGCGTCCTCAGATGAAACGAGAGCCGGGACTGGCCGACGTTCAGCAGGTCGGTCAGGTCACAGACACACTGCTCGCCGTTGAGCAGCTGCTGGATGATCTCCAAGCGGATCTCATCGGCCAGCGCGTGAAAGAGGCGCGCGGCGGCGGATAGGTCATTGGCGGTCTTGACGGGCATGGCGCTCTATATATCAACAAAAGTTGATTTGTCACAGCCCGCGGGGAGACCTCAGGACGAGCCGGTCAGGTAGACCTCGGGGTCGGCCGGTTTGAGCAGGCGTAACGGCGGTCTCGACAGCTCGGCGCCGGCCAGGACCGTCAGGGCCTCGACGACGGGCCCCACGTTCTCCGGAATCTTCCGGGCCCGCCGCCGGGCCCGCCGCCAGTCTTTCGTGATCCGAGACCGGATGCTCAACTCCATCTTTCCGGCCAGTTGCCGGAACTCAGCCAGGTCTTCGTATTCTCCCAGAATGGACTGCATGCGGCGCAGGTGCCGGATGAGTTGGCCGAAGTTGGAGGCGACCAACTCGGTGCGGGCCCATTCCTCCTGGTAGCGGATTGATTTGATCTTCAGACGGAGCGCATGGAGCCGTTTGCGTTTGGGGGCCGCCGCGGCCTGGGCGGCCAGCTCCCGGAGGGATTCCGTGTTGGCCAACCGGCTCGCCGCCAACCGCCGGTCAAGCTTGCTTGCGGCCGTGCCGGGGAGGAACGCGTCATCGCGGATGAAGCGCGCAATCTTTCTGTAGACCCGTTTACGCCGCAGCCTGGCTTCTGCCTCCCGAATGCGTTTCCGCACCTTCCGCCGATCGCGTGTGCGCGCCCCCCTCTCCGAAAGATATCCGCGCAGCACCTGCAGGGTCCGCAAGCGGCTGAGCCGCGAAATCCAGCGGGAGGCCTCCTCCGCGGTGCGGTGCTCGCCGATCAGCTCCAAGAACGCCTGCAGGCGCCGCAGATGGGTCCGCAGACGATGGAGGGTTTTCTCCCCCGCGCCCTCCTCGAGCGCGGACAGGGCGCGGAGCACGACACCTCGATATCGAGCGATGCGAAGATCGTGCGGATCCATTTGCTCCAATGCAGGCGGTCACTCTAGCAGAGCTTTTGCAGGGCCGACAAGGGTGCATCCGAGGTTGACTTGGAACCGCACGGTGCTAGAATCTCGCCCCTTCCGAGGCCCCATGGACTGCATCTTGTTCAGGCACGGGATTGCCGTGGACCGTGACGAGTGGACGGGCGACGACTCTGAACGTCCGTTGACTCGGGACGGCGCGGAGAAGACCCGCCAGGCCGCCGCCGGGCTGCTCCGGCTGGGACTTGTGCCGGCGCACGTGCTGTCGAGCCCCCTGGCACGCGCCCTCGAAACGGCCCAGATCATCGCCGAAACGTTTCGACCCGGGCCGCATGTCCAACGCTGTGACGACCTCGTGCCGGACGCGCCGCCGGACAGGCTCCTGGCGGTCCTCTCCGGACTTCCTGGCGAGAGCTGCGTGATCTGCGTGGGGCACGAGCCCCATCTGGGAAAGACCGCGGGGGTGATGGTGGCCGGCAAGCCGGCAGCCGGCCTGTCGCTCAAGAAAGCCGGCGCGTGCTGCATCCGCTTTGAGGACGCGCCCAAGGCCGGGACCGGCTCGTTGCGGTGGTGGCTGACGCCGGCGGTACTCAGGCTTTTGCGGAAACGGCCGTCCGCTCGCCGCTAGGGGACGGCTCGGGTGCCGGTTTGCCGCCGTTCAGGAGCCGCTTGATCTTGGCCCGCAGCTCTTCTTGAATGTCATCGGGCGGTTTCCGCGCGTCGATCACCTCGAACGAAAACTCCTCCGCCATCTTGTCGAATTCGTTGATCAGCAGCGCCTGGTACTTCTTGAAGCTGTCGTAGAGGTCGTTCCCCAGCCTCAAGTCCATCCCGGATTCCCAGAAGTTCATGCCGTGGCTCTCGATGACGCGCAGCGCCAGGGTGTCCACGTCGATGCGGAGGTAGCAGACCAGGTCGGGGACGATGGCGAATCCGAAGACATCGCGGATCCAGGTGGGATCGCCGCTCCGCACGACGTCCCGGGCGATCGCGGTATAGACGTACCGGTCGGCCAGCACGATGAACCCGGAGCGGAGCGCGGGGATGATCTGATGCTCCAGCCGGTCCGCGAAGTCGGTCGCGTACAGTAGGCTGAAGGACCAGCGGTCCAGGATGTTGCCCTGCTTGGCCACTTCGATCGTCCGGGACATGAGGTTCGAGCGCGTCCAGCCGGTTGTGACCACGCCGTACCCCTGCACCTCGAGCCATTCCTGGAGCATCTCGATGTGGGTCGACCGCCCGACGCCGTCGGTCCCTTCGATGGCGATCAGCTTGCCCTTGAGGTCACTCGGATTTAGGTACGTCAAACCGTCGCCAAAATAACGTCCGCTTGCCATGGGTTCCTCGTTTCGGTTTGTACTGCTCGAGCGCCTGGGACACCAGGCGGCGCATCTCATTCTGCTGCTCCTCGATCTCCTTCATCGCGTCCATCGTGGTGAGCCCGTACTCGCTGACGATCTTGTCGTACTCCGTCAGGATGCGGGACTGAAAGATCCGGAAGCTTTCGGTCAGGTCCTGGCTCAAGCCCATGTCCATCCCGGCTTCATAGTATTTGAGCTGGGCCCGCGTCCCGCCGAGCAGGCGGCTGATCGCCACGTCGATGGGCACGTTGAAGTAAAACGCCATGTCCGGCCGGATCGCGAAATTGTACAGCTTGCGGACCCAGCTCGGGGAGACGCCCCTGACCGAATCGCGGGCGAACGCGGTGTAGACATAGCGGTCCGCTAGCACGAGCATGCCGGCCTTCAAGGGCGGCAGGATCTGGTGGTACAGCCGGCTCGCAAAATCGGTGGCATGGAGCAGGCTGAAGGTCGTCGGCGTGAGGCTCTTGTTCTTCTTCCCGCGCCTCGTCGTCTCGCGGACCAGCTCGGAGGAGTTCCACTCCGTGAAAAAGACGTTGTACCCCTTCGATTCGAGCCATTTCTGCAGCAACAGGAGCTGCGTGCTTTTCCCGGAGCCGTCGATGCCTTCGACGATGATCAGCTTGCCGGGAAACGGATGGGGTTGCTCGAAGGTCAGGAGGGGAGCCGTCATCACGATTTGCCTCCGGCGCGTTTGACCGAGAATTTCACCGGCCGTTTGAAGACCTGCTCGAAGAGATCGGCCCGGCTGCGGGCCGCCCAGATTTCCAACTCCGCATCCCCCGCCGTCTGAAGCTCGATCACGACCGGCTTGCCGGCCCGCACGCGGAGGCTCTGGACGACCGAAAACTGGCTGCGGTCCAAGCCGTCGGCGATGCGGAGGAGCGCGCTCAAGACTTTCATCGCCCTCCAGCTGCGCGACGACAGAGTGCTCTCCTCGGCATGCTTGGCCTTCGGCACGCCGCGGCGGTGGAAGCGGGCGATGTGCGCGATCATCTCGATCTCTTCGGCGGTAAAGCCGGCGAGATCGCTGTTCTTGACGAGGTAGTAGGTGTGCTTGTGGTGCTGGCGGCCGTGGATCAGATACCCCACGTCGTGCAGGAGCGCCGCGTACTCCAGCCACTCGCGCTCGCGGTCTCCGAGGCCATGGAGGTTGCGGGTCTGATCGAAGAGCGAGGTCGCCAGCTTGGCGACGTGGTGCGAATGGGTTTCGGCATAATGGCATCGCCTGGCCAGATAGATCACGTTGCGGCGGCGGACGTGCGGGATCTCCTGCTCCGCTTTCAGGCCCTCCCGGTTGCGCTCGATAAAGTCGTAGATCAGGCCTTCGCGGATCGCTTTGTCGCTGATCGTCATCTCGCCGAGGCCGGTCACCTCCATGAGCCGGCGCGCGACGGCCGCGGCGGGGAGCAGGGTATCGGCTCGCTTCGGATCGAGGCCCGGCACCGCCAGGCGCGCTTTCAAGCGCGATCCGGCCAGCAGCTCCTCCACTTCCTGCACTTCTTTGACGGAGACCGTGGCCAGATTGAGCTGGGGCAGCGGCTTGCCGGTCCGGCGGAGGTGCACGATTTCCGCGAGGTTGCCGACCATGCCGGAGGTGCCGATCAGCCGGTCGAATTTCTTTCCCGCCCACCGCTGTAATGAGCCGGTGAGTTGCTCGGTGATGGCCTGGCCCATCTCCTCGAGCATCTCCTGGGCCGGAGGATCTTCCCTGAGGTAGAGGTCCTTGAGCCGGATGGCCCCGAGCTTGAGGCTCATGCCGGCCAGCATGCTGTCGCGGTTGCCCACGATCAACTCCACCGAGCCGCCGCCGACATCCACGACCAGCGAGGGGGTCTCGCTGAGGTCCATGCTGTGGCGCACGCCGAGGTAGATGAGGCGGGCTTCCTCGTGTCCCGACACGACGCGGATCGTCAGGCCGGTCTGGCGGGCGACCCGTTCGATGAAGGTCCCGCCGTTCCTGGCCTCGCGCACGGCGCTGGTCGCGACGGCCACGATGCGGTCAAAGCCTTTGTTCCGGGCCAGGGTCGTGAGCGTGCGGATCACCTCCAGCCCTCGCGCCATGGCGGCCTCGGAGAGCCGGTGGGTCTTGAAGGTCCCGTCGCCCAGGCGGGTCATGTCCTTGTAGCGGTCCAGCACCTTGTAGGAGAGACCGGGCTCGATCTCGGCGAGCACCATGTGGATCGAGTTGGTCCCGATATCCAGGACGGCCAGCTTGGTCATGGGGCTATCTTACAATGAAACGCTGCGCGGAATCCGTGGGGATTGCTGGGATATTCCTGCGCATCGGGGAAGGCAGAAATACCGGAGAATCAATAGCCTACGACAGGTTTCTGAAGTGATAGCCAGGAAGTATGGACCGAACCGGCCCTAAGAGTCTTAGGAGGCGACGGCGAACGCAGCGAGCGCTAGCTCGTACGTGAAGTCCCGACGCCGGAGATGGATGGCGCCATTCCGGCTGAGCCGATCGACGGCACTAAAAATCTCATTCCAGGTCAGCTCAGGGAGCAAGGTCACGAGCTGCTCAATCGTCGCGGCTTCGCCTGATTCTAATGCCTGCAGGATCAAAGCGTCCTGATCCGATGAAGCCGATGCGTGTAATGGCATATCAGACATGGGGGCACTCCTGTATACAAAGGGAGATCACCCGATGGCGCGGGTAACCTCCCGATGGATGGCCAGCGACACATCCCGGCTGGCGTACCGGTACAGGGGGCAGAGACGGTGCCGGCTTGATGTGCAATGCTTGAGCTGTTCCATCGAGCTGGGCTCGAACGGAACGCTTGCCGCGAAGCACTGCGTCGTCGTGCCGGTGCTCTGCTCATCCACGAAGTGGGGACATTTCATTCATCTCACCTCCGTTTCCTTCAGGGGCAACCCCCGGGGGCACATCCCGGGGGCACCCAACTCACGGGAGCAACGCGCACAGACTATCCTCTCTACGTGTCATCTCTGTTAGACGGATGTTGCGGCCATGTAAAATTTGGTCCGGTCCACGTGTTTGTCTTCCAGGTCGTTCGCGTTTCACAAACCTCACCAGTCCGGAGATCGCCCGGCGCCCATCGTCCCGGAAGCTGTGGCACAACGCGCTAGACGACCTGGTCGCACGGCAGGGCGAAGATGTGCAGCGGCACCTTGATTCCCCGTTGCTCCTTGGCCCGAGTGTCCCGGAAGAACTGCAAGCTCGCCAACACCCGGTCAGCATGGTCGTCCGGTAAGGCGGTGAAGACCATGGCATTGTGGAACGCCTGACGGTCTCTCCCGCTCCGCCCACGTTGTGAACCTCCGAAAACGCCTTGACATCGAGTTGGTTGAGCAAGCCGCGAACCTCTTCCTGTAGCAGCTCTCGAAAGACGATCAGCAGCATCTTCATCAGGCGTCTCCTGCAGGGTGGATTGCTCAGCTCCGTCGGCGGATGGCTTCATAGAGGCGCCGCGGGTCGGTCACGGGTTCCCAGTCGAGCACGGCGAGGGCATCCGTCACGTAGGCGGGCGCGCGCATCCCGTTCAGCACGCACGTCACCCCCGGCGTGCTCGCGAGGACCCACAGGGCTTTCCGGGAGAGTGTTTCCTTCCGCTTGGGTTCCGGCAGCAGGGGGTCGATCACCGTGAGCAGCCGCTCGGTCTTCTCGCGGCTCTTGAGAGTCGCCTCCCGGCGCAGCTCTTTGATCAGCGTGAGAAGCTCAGGAAGGTAGCGTTCCCGCCACGGCTGCCATCGCTCCGCCGCCTCGCCCGTGAAGTGCTGGCCGAGCACCCGCAGCACCTGATTGAGGTGCGGGGCGATCATCTGGCCTTCGATCTGCTCCCAGTGCTCGAGACTTTGCACGTGGGACCGCACCCGGGTGAGCTCCGAGGCCCACCGGAAATAGTCCTCGGGCGGTGCGCCCTGCGCCGGCTTGGGCACCTGCGGCGCGAACTCGCGCCGGTACTCCTCCTCCAGCGCGGCCACCTTCTCCCGCTGCGGCTCGAACGGCGTGCCCGGCGGGTCCAGCGGCAGGTCCGCGAGGCGGATCATCCCGCCGCCCGTGCCCGGGATGGCATTCAGCGGGCGATTGACCAGCACCGCCAAGCCAGCCTCTCTGGCCAGCTCCAGGACCGTCTGCTTGTCATCGGGGCCCGTATTGGGGGTCAGCAGGGCGCCGGATTCCAGGAGGTTCATCGGACATTGCAGCACCGTGAACGACGATTCACGACGGCCGGCTCGCTGCGCCGCCGCCCGGGCGGCCTCGAGCAGGCGGGAGAGGGAGACCGCTTCGGGGTCGTCCGGCGCCGCGGTGCAGGTGTTGGAGGAGACGCCGTAGCCGCGCAGCCGGCCGGCGGCGACCTGCCTCTCGAAATAGGCGAATGCGGCCTGCAGCCGGCCATAGAACTGGCCGCGGATATCCGCAAGGTCGGTCTGTTTCCGGTGCGCCGCATCGGAGAGGAAATATTCCGGGTTGTGGAGCAGGCACACATCCAGGGTGTCGAGCCCCAGCCGGTCGAGCGAGAGCTCGAGCTGCTCGGCGAGAAAGTCGGGATGGATGCAGTGCCAGATGCCTTCTCCATACTTGACCATGTCCGGAAACGGCGCGCCGGATGCCTCGCGGGCTTCGGCCAGTTTGAGATTCCGCCCTTGCACGTAGCCGATCTTCGAGACGACCAGGACCTCCTCGCGGGCCAGCTCTCCCGTTCTGATCAGCTCCGCGATCACGGCGCCGATTAGCCGCTCGCTGTCGCCGTCGGTATAGTTCGTGGAGGTGTCGATGAGATTGCAGCCTCCGAGCAGGGCCATGCGCAGCGCCTCGCGGTGCTCCGGCTCATCCAAGGCGATCCGGTAGCCGCCGAAGCCGAGCCGGCTCGTCGTCAGGCCGGTCGCCCCGAAGGAGCTAAAGCCATACGCGGTGCCCGGCGATCTCGTGGGCCGGGCCAGCGCGCGCGCCGCGTAGGCCCCGGTGCCTCCCGGCGTGGCATGCCCCTTCAGGCGTGCGCCGCTGAGCGTGCGCGACGTGGCCGGTGCGGGCGTGGAGGTGAGGGCCTGGGCGATGCCGGCCGGATCGGTCAGCGGGGCCTCACAGGCAAAATTCCGGCACACGTACAGCGCGGCCCGGCCTCGCACCAGCGTCTTTCCCCTCAGCAAGGGATGCCCACTGTCTCCCCGAGCGGGGTCGTGGTGCGCGATGACGCGGGCGGGGAGGAACAAGCGGTTCACTTCCGCCCGCAAGGCTTCGTACCCGGCCTCGCCGGGTTGGCCGATGAAGGCCAGCTCGACGGGACCATGCAGCAGCTCGTCCATGACGATCAGGCTTTTTGCAAACGCCCGAGGGTACCTGGCCATCTGCCCTCCCGCGGCCCGCACCGCCCGCGTGGCGGCCTCGCGGAAATCGTCCCGGCCATAGTGGGCCGCCAGCCGCGCCAGCGCCGACGCCGCCACGGCGTTCGCGCTCGGCGTCGCCCCGTCGGCCGACTCACGGCTTCGCACGATGAGCGACTCGTGGTCCTTGGCCGTGGTGAAAAATCCCCCCTGCTCCGGGTCCGCAAAATCGGCAAGGATGCGCTCGGCCAGCTGCACGGCGGTCGCGAGATGCTGCTCGCCGCCGCCGGCTTCGTAGAGATCGATCAAGGCGTCCGCCAGCCAAGCATAGTCCTCGAGGCATGCCTGGATGTGGGCTTTCCCGGCGCGGAAAGTGCGGTAGAGCCCGCCGTCCGGGCGCGACATTGTCTTGAGCACGAAGGCCGCCGCCCGTTCGGCGGCGGCCAGGAAGGGGGGCTCATTGAGGATGCGCGCCCCTTCCGCCATCGCCCCGATCATCATGCCGTTCCAGGCCGTCAGGACCTTGTCGTCCAGCCCCGGCGGCACGCGCGCGCGCCGGGCCTCGTAGACGCGAGGGCGCGCCCGCTCGACACTCGCCCGGAGCTCGTCGGGCGTGATGCCGAGCTCCGAAGCGACCGTCTCCAACGGGCGAGGGGTATTGGGAATGTTGGTGTGCTCCCAGTTGCCGTCCTCCGTGATGTCATAGTAGGCGCAGAACCGGCGGGCCTCGTCGTCGTCGCCGAGCGCCTCGCGTACCTGCTGCGGCGTCCAGACGAAGAACTTGCCTTCCACGCCCTCCGAGTCGGCGTCGGTCGCCGAATAGAAGCCGCCCGCCGGTGCCGTCATCTCGCGGACCACGTAGTGCAGCGTCTCCGTGGCCACGCGGCGGTAGGCCGGTTCCTGCGTGACCTGGAAAGCCTCGGCGTAGATGCGGGCGAGGAGCGCGTTGTCATAGAGCATCTTCTCGAAGTGCGGCACGAGCCAGCGCTCATCGGTGGAGTACCGCGCAAACCCTCCGCCGATGTGGTCGTACATGCCGCCGGCCGCCATGCCGTCCAGGGTCTTTCGCACCATCTCCAGCAGCCGCGCGTCCCGCGTCCGGTGGTGCCGGCGCAGGAGCAGCGCGAGCCCGGTGGCGGGCGGAAACTTCGGCGCGCTCCCGAAGCCGCCGTACCGGGGATCGAACTCGCGCGTGAATTGCGCAACCGCGGTGTCCAGCTCCGTCTCGCCCACCGCCGCCGGGGCGGCGGCGCCCAGCTCCGCCCTGAGCCGCTCCGTGAATTGCGAGGCCTGGCGGCGCACCCCCTCGGCGTCCCGCTCCCAGAACTCGGCCACCTTCCGGAGCACCGTCGCGAACCCGGGCCGTCCCCACCGGTCGGCCGGGGGGAAATAGGTGCCCGCGAAGATCGGCTCCTGCTCGGGCGTGAGGAAGACCGTCATCGGCCACCCGCCCTGCCCCTGGTTCATGGCGATGGTGGCCTGCATGTAGATCTCGTCGAGGTCGGGCCGCTCTTCGCGATCCACCTTGATGCAGACGAAGTGCTCGTTCATGAGCGAGGCGATCCGCTCGTCTTCGAACGACTCGCGCTCCATGACGTGACACCAGTGGCAGGCAGAATATCCGATGGACAGTAGGATTGGCTTGTTCAGGGTCCGGGCTTTCGCCAGCGCCTCAGGCCCCCAGGGATGCCAATCCACGGGATTGTAGGCATGCTGCAGAAGGTAAGGACTGGTTTCCTGGGCGAGGCGGTTCGGCCGGCGATGAGAAGCGTCGTGCGCCATGCGGCCACCCTACCACCCGCTCTTGTCGATGGTCAACGAGGGGGGCAGTTGTCAGTTTCAGAACGGAGAACTGGGAACTGATCACTGAGGACTGAGGGACTGGAAAAAGATCGGCCCGCTACTCCGAGGGAGCGCGGGCCGAGCTGAAACTCGAAGGCCGGGCCGGTTACTTCTTCTCTTTCTTTTCTTTCTTCTCTTTCTTGTCCATCTTCTCGGTCTTTTCGGTCTTGCCGTCCTTCGTCTCGGTCTTCGTTTCAGTCTTCGTCTCCGTCTTGCCGCCCATCTTCTCGTCGGCGAAGGAGATAGAATTGAAGCCGATCAGGAACATGACCGCCACCATGGCCACCATGAATCTCTTCATCTGTTGTCACCCCCTTTCGAACGTTCGATTGTGGGCACCGACACAAGACGGTTACCTTAAACGAAATCCTTTAAGGCTGTCAACCGCCCCTAAATCGATACTTCCCCGTCCGGGCGGCTGCGCCGGCCAGCCCATGGATGCTAGAATGAGCCCGTTGGTGGCCGCAGGGCCTCATTGCTGGTCTGCCCGTGGTGCAAGAGGGACCATACTCAAACTACCGCTTGACCGTCCGGTTGGAGCTGGCCAACCGCCCGGGCATGTTCGCCCGCGTGGCGCTGGTGCTGGCCGAAGAGAGCGCGAACCTGGGCGCCGTCGACATCGTCTCCGCTTCGCCGGAGACGGTGATCCGGGACGTGACGTTCGATGTCCAGAGCGACGAGCACGGCGAGCGGGTCCTCGCGCGCCTGAACGCGGTCCCCGACGTCAAAGTCCTGTCGGCGTCCGATCGAATCTTCTTCGTGCACCACGGCGGGAAAATCCGGGTCGAGAGCAAGCTGCCCATCACCTCACGCAACACGCTCTCCATGGTGTACACGCCCGGAGTCGGACGGGTGAGCCAGGCGATCGCCAAGGACCGATCCAAAGTCTACGCCTGGACGACGAAGAGCAACAGCGTCGCGATCGTATCGGACGGGTCGGCGATCCTGGGATTGGGCAACCTCGGCCCCGAGGCGGCGCTGCCGGTGATGGAGGGCAAGGCGATGCTGTTCCGGGAGTTGGCGGGCATCGACGCGTGGCCGATCTGTCTCGCCACGCAGGATGTGACGGAGATCGTCCGGATCGTGCAAGGGATCGCGTCGAGCTTCGGCGGCATCAACCTCGAGGACATCAGCGCCCCGCGCTGCTTCGAGGTCGAGCGGCGCCTGAAGGACACGCTGGACATCCCCGTGATGCACGATGACCAGCACGGCACCGCCGTGGTGATCCTGGCAGCCCTGAAGAACGCCTTGAAGGTGACGGGCAGGAAGTTTGGAGAAGTCCGGGTCGTGGTTAATGGGCTGGGGGCGGCGGGGCAGACCTGCTGCCAGATCCTCCTGGCCGCGGGGGTCGGGCAGTTGCTCGGCTGCAGCAAGGCGGGGATCGTGCTGTCCGGTGATGCCGAGGCCCTGCGGAGCCGGCGCGATGACCTCATGCGCTGCGTGGACGAGAAACGGCCCGCCGGCACGCTGCAGGATGCCCTGAAGGGGGCCGACGTGTTCATCGGGTTGTCGGTGGGAAACGTGCTGCGCCCCGGTGATCTGGAGCTGATGGCCGGCGATCGGATCGTCTTCGCCATGGCCAATCCGGACCCGGAGATCGCGCCGGACCTGGCGATTCCCCGCTGCCGCATCTTTGCGACCGGGCGCTCGGACTATCCGAACCAGATCAACAATGCGCTGGCGTTTCCGAGCATCTTCCGGGGCGCGCTCGACGTGCAGGCCGTGACGATCAACGAGCCGATGAAGCTGGCCGCCGCTGAGGCCATCGCCGACATCATCCCCGAGACGACCTTGAGCGAGGACTACATCATTCCGAGCATCTTCGATAAGCAGGTGGTGCCGCAGGTGTCGCGGGCGGTGGGCCAGGCGGCCCGCGCGAGCGGCGTCGCCCGCCTCACGGACTCGTGACCGATCGGGACCCGTCGCCGAGGCTCAACTCGTAGAAAATCACCTTCCAGCCGTCCTCCTCGCTGAGGAATTGCCCGACGATGGGCAGCATGCCCGTTCCCGGCACCTTCCCGGACTGGCCCAGGCTCCCGTTCTTCAAGACCCACATCATCTCACCCGGCGTTCGGAGCTTTTTGAAGGCCGGGTTGGTGAAGTTCCGCGGCTGGATCGGCAGGACCTTGGCGGCGCCCCCGTCGCCCTTGCCTTCCGGGCCATGGCACTGAAAACAGGTCCCTCGTCCCAGGAAGATCGCCTTGCCCTCGGCCAGCACCTCCGGAGTCACGGCAAAGGGCGGCTTCTGCGCCTTGGCCTGCGCGAGCTCTCCGGCGGGAACCCGCGGAATGCGGACGTCGAATTCACCGCCGGCCTGGCCGTAGCCGGACGGGTCGGCTGCCCAGAGGGTCCCGGCGGTCATCATGACGGCCAGCAACAATCCCGAGAATAATCCCGTGATGAATGTCCTCACACCATCCTCCTTCATCCAGTGATTGAGTGAGCGAACGAGAGTCGCTCGAGAAACGGCCGCGGAGTCTAGCACAGCGTCCGTTCCACCGGCAACGCGTCCGGACGGCCACGAGACTGCAGGGCCACGCGCGGGCGCTTGTGCTAGAATATCGCGGCCCGATGGCCTCGGCGCATGGTGAGGGATGCCCTTTAACGCGAAGAAGCTGGGACGCTTTCAGACGGGAATGCGCCGCCGGCTTGAGGAGCTCAAAGCCAGGACCGAGGACTGTCTCGATTTTGCGATCGATCACGTCATGCAGGACCGGATCGATACCTATTTCCGGATCGAAGAGACCCTGGATGAGATCGACCGCACGCTTCCTCTTATAGGGGAGGAGCTCGAGCGGGTGGACGATCTGGCCGGCGCTGACCGGCTGGAGTCCCGTCTCCAGTACATGGAGGACCGCTTCGAGGAGATCGACAGCGAGGTCCGTCAGCGGCCGCGCCGCCGCCGCCGCCGGTTCAATTTTGCCGATTTTTTCAGGGCGGCGGGCGGAGGCGGGGATGCCGCAGGGTCCCGGGGCCAGATCTCATCGCCGGCGGAAGCGTACGGCGCGCTCGGCCTGGCCGACGGCAGCTCGCTCTCGGCTGTCACGGCAAGCTTCCGGCGCTGGGCCAAGAGCCTGCATCCCGACGCTAGGCGGGGAGACCGCAGCTCCGAGCCGGAGCTGCGCCGGATCATCGAAGCGTATCAATACTTGAAAGAGCACCTGAGCCTGTCTCAAACCGAACCGCCCCGTGAATGGTGAAAGTCTGATCCCCCGGTACATCGCCGACCCCCAGACGCTGGCCTCGCTCTGCGAGCGGCTCCGTTCGCAGGACCGGATCGCGGTCGATACGGAGTTCGTCGGAGAGGATAGCTTCGTTCCCCGGCTCGAGTTGATTCAGGTGGCCGGGGACAGCTTGGCCTCCATCATCGATTTTCCGGCGCTCAGCGGCACCCGGCAGATGGAATGTTTTTGGGAGGTGCTGGGCGATCAGCGGATCGAAAAAGTCCTTCATGCCGGGCGACAGGACCTGGAGATCTTTCACGCGCACGCCGGGCGACTCCCGTCCCGCGTCTTCGACACCCAGCCCGCCGCCGCCATGGTCGGGTACGGCACGCAGGTTGCCTACGCGAACCTGGTCCACCGGATCCTGGGCATCAAGCTGGAGAAGTCCTCCACCCTGACCAACTGGAGCCAGCGGCCGCTCACCGACGACCAGCTCCGCTATGCGCTGGAGGACGTGCAGTATCTCCTGCCGGTGTCCGAGCATCTCAAGAAACGTCTCGCGGCGCTCGGGCGGATGGAATGGCTGTCGGAAGAGCTCAATCGCCTGGAGCGCAAAGTCGGCGATGCCTCGCGCGACCCGCGCCTGCGGTATCAACGCATCCGGGGGTGGGAGAACCTGAAGCCGCGTGCCGCCGCGGTCCTCCGGGAGATCGTGGCCTGGCGTGACGAGGAGGCCAGAAGCCGGAACGTGCCGCGGGGCCGGGTGATGCGGGACGACGTGCTCCTGGAGCTGGCCCGCCGTCCTCCGGACAGTCTGAGCGCGCTGCGTGCCACACGGGGCGTGCACCATTCGGAGGTGGACCGGCACGGCGAGCGCATCCTGGCGGCGATCCGCCGCGGGCTCAGCCTTCCGGAGTCCGAGTGGCCGGAGGTGCCGCGCAGCAAGCGGCCGGAGCCGGAATCCGCCGGGCTGGTGGAGCTCCTTCAGGCGGTCCTCAAAGCGCGCGCCGACGAGATGGAGATCGCGCCGACGCTGTTGGCCAGCGCGGCCGACCTGCAGGCGCTCGTCGAGGCCAAACGCAATCGAGAGGCCCTGGACCTGCCGATCGTCCAGGGCTGGCGCCGGAAGCTGGCGGGCGAGACCTTGCTCCGGGTCCTCGAGGGGAAGATCGCCGTCCGTGTGGACCGGCAGACGGGGAAGATCAAGCGTGAAGAGTGATCGGTGATCCGTGATTAGAAAGCGCTCATCTTTGAATCACGTATCACTAGTCACGCATCACTGCTTCAGAGGAGTCGTTTGACCGTCTCCGGCGGACGGGCCAGGATGACGGTGTCGCCTTTCTCCACGAGCGGACGCTGGATCAGGTCGGGGTGCGCGATCATCAGGTCCACAAGGGCCTCGTCCGTCAGTTCTTTCCGGGCCAGGCCCAATGATTTGTAGATCTCTTCCGTCGTCCTCAGCACGTCCTTGGCCGAGAGCCCGCCCTTCTTCAACAAGCGTTTGAGCTCCACTGCCGTGAACCGGGTCTCGTAATAGTTGACGGTCCGGTAGGCCTGCCCGCTGGCCTGGACCAGCTTGACCGTTTCCCGGCACGTGGAACAGGTCGGCTTCTGATAGATCGTGATCATGGACAGGGCGCGCTCCGCTGTCTTGACGTGATCTTTCCCGCTCCTATAAAAATAGGCATATGCCGACGGCAGGGACCAGCTCGAGCGGGGACTTCTCGTGCGCGGCCGACGGGCGGCGCACGCTGAAGGACCTCCGCACCAAGCGGCGCGGCCAACCGGTCGTCGTGATGGGGCACGTTGCCGAGCGCAAGGGCCAGGAGGCGGTGTTCGAGCTGTTCAACGTGCGCCTGGCGGTCGTGAAGTTCGAGGACGGCGCCACCATCGGCTACGATCCGGCTGAACTCCTGCTTCCGACGCAGATCGAGAAGGACGGCACGGCCTATTTTGAGATCCGGCAGTGCGCCAGGTGCGATCAGTCGTTCCCGCTGACCGCCGAGGAGCTGCACGCCGAGCAGGAACGCAGCGTCTGCCCCGACTGCTCTTCATGATTCCGTTTTGAGTGTTGCATTTTGAGTGTTGAGTTCACCGATCACCCTCAACACTCGAAACTGAGCACTCAAAACTCCGGACGACTCAGTCTACCAACGGGCCGAACTCCAGCGCCTTCTTCAACAGACAATCCCCCGCGATACCCTGGAGTGGCATGGGCAGCATGCCGGCGTCCAGGACCTTCACCGAGACGATCCGATAGCCTTCCTGATTCTTGAAGCCTTCCGCCCGGAGCGAGTGGCAGACTTCGAGCCTCTTCCAGATCAGATTGTCCTGGACCGACTCGGAGGGGATGAGGATGGCCTCGGTCACGGTCCCGCCCGAGGCCCCGACCACCACGTGCGCGGAGACACGCGCCTTATCCTTCGGCGCCTTCGTCACGACCGCGAACAACAGGACCTCATCCTGCTGCGCCGCCGCGAGCCCGGGGCTCCCGAGGAGCCCGAAGCAGGCGAGCAGCGCCAGCACCGAGGGGCGGAACGGTGTCTTGCTGCCGCTGCATCTGTGCTCGTCCATGCCGGTTCAGTATGCCAACCGGGGCATACGAATTCAAGGGAACCCACGTCGCTTTCTTGACTCCCGAAATTGGCGGCCACTAGAATCACGCGCGTCATGGACTATCGCACCCTCGGTTCCACGGGACTCCGGGCATCGGTCATCGGACTGGGCACCTGGGTGACCGGGGGCTGGATGTGGGGCGGCGCGGATGACGGCGAGTCGCTGGCCGCCATCCGCACGGCCCTTGAGGCGGGGATCACGCTCATCGACACCGCCCCCATCTATGGGCACGGCCATTCCGAAGCGCTCGTCGGCCGCGCCGTGGCCGAGTCCGGCCGGCGCGAGCAGGTCATCCTCGCCACGAAAACGGGCTTGGAGTGGGATTCCGAGAAGACGCGGGTGTGGCGGAACTCCGCTCCGGCCAGGATTCTCACCGAGCTCGAAGAGAGCCTCCGCCGGTTGCGCACGGACCGTATCGAGCTCTACCAGATTCACTGGCCCGACACCGGCACACGCTTCGAGGACTCCATGGCCGCCCTGGTAAAAGCCCGCGACAGCGGGAAGATCCGGTTCATCGGGGTCAGCAATTTCACGGTCCCGCAGATCGAGCGGTGTCTCGCCGCCGGGCCGGTCCAAGCCGTCCAGCCGCCGTATAATCTGTTCGAGCGCGGGATCGAGGAGACCCTGCTGCCGTTCTGCAGCAGCCGGGGGCTGGCGACGCTGATCTACAGCCCACTGTGCCGCGGGCTTCTGACGGGCAAGTACCGGGGGACCGAGACGTTCGCCGAGGGGGATGTCCGGGCGTTCGATCCGAAATTCCGGGCGCCGGCTCTGCAGCGCTATGTGACGTGCGTGGACCGGCTCGCACGCGTGGCCGCGCGCCACAACAAGACGGTCGCCCAGCTCGCCATCCGGTGGTGTCTGGATCAGGCGGGCGTCACCGTCGCGCTGTGCGGCGCGCGGCGGCCGGCTCAGGTGAAGGAGCACCTCGGCGCGACCGGCTGGACACTTCCGGCGACCGACCGCGCGGAGATCGAGCGCCTCGTGGCCGAAATGATTCCGACTCCGATCGGCCCGGAATTCATGGACCCTCCCGAGTGACCGTGAAGCGTCAGGCGTGAGGAGTAAGGTGAGGAGTGAGGGGTAAGGGGTAAGAAGGCGCTCATTAAAAAGCGGGAGGCTTCCGGTTTCACCACGCCTCCCCCCCGCACTCCTTACTTCGAGGACCTTGCCCCTTACGCCTGACGCCTCACGCCAGGCGAAAGGCTAAGAGATGCCACATGACTTCATGCCGGGGCTGGCCGGGGTGCCCGCGGCCAAATCGGCCGTCAGCGACGTGGACGGCCGGCAGGGCATCCTCGAGTACCGCGGCATCCGCATCGAGGAGCTCTGCGCGCACTCGACCTTCCTCGAGACCGCCTTTCTCCTGCTGTTCGCGCGTCTGCCGACCAAGGGAGAGCTCACGCAGTTCGTCCAGGATGTAACCCACCATCGGCGGCTGAAGTTTCGGATCGTGGACCTGATCAAGTGCCTGCCGGAGCACGGGCATCCGATGGATGCCCTGCAGGCGGCCGTGGCGGCGCTCGGCATGTTCTATCCCGGCCGCAACGTGGGCGACCCGGAGAACAACTACTGGTCGGCCGTGCGCTTGATTGCCAAGTTGCCGACGATCGTGGCCGCCTTTGCCCGGATCCGGCGGGGGGACGACTGGATTCCTCCGCGTGACGATCTGGAGTTCTGCCAGAACTTCTTTTACATGCTGACCGACACGGCACCGGATCCGTTGCTGAGCCGGACGCTGGATGTCTGTCTGATCCTCCACGCCGAGCACACCATGAATGCGTCCACGTTCACGGGTCTGGTGACGGCGTCCACGCTGGCCGATCCCTACACCGTCGTGGCGTCTTCGATCGGCGCGCTGAAAGGACCGCTGCACGGGGGAGCCAATGAGGAAGTGGTTCAGATGCTGAAGGAGATCGGCGCGCCGGACCGGGCGCGGCCGTACCTGGAGGCCAAGCTGCACGCCAAGCAGAAGATCATGGGGCTCGGCCATCGGGTCTATAAGGTGAAGGACCCGCGGGCCACGATCCTGGAGGGACTCTGTCAGCGGCTCTTCACAGAGCGGGGGAGCTCGGCGCTCTACGAGGTGGCACGGGAAGTGGAGCGGGTCTCGGCGGAGCTCCTAGGAGACAAGAAGATCCGTCCGAACGTGGATTTCTACTCCGGGATCGTCTACGAGAAGATGGGGATCGAGCCGGACTTCTTCACGCCGATCTTCGCCATGGCCCGAGTCGCCGGATGGCTGGCGCACTGGTTCGAGCAGCTTCGGGAGAACAAGCTCTTCCGGCCGGAGCAGATCTATCAGGGCGAGCACAACCGTCCGTACGTCCCGATCGACCAGCGCAGCCAGTGATGGGTGATTGAGTGATTCGTGATTAGGCGAGTGAGACGACATGCCATCCTTTCATCCCTGATCACGAATCACTAATCACTTCTTTGGTTCCTCTGACTCCCGCTCCACGCTGAGGATCTTCACGTCGAACACGACGTTCTTGCCCGCCAGCGGATGGTTCATATCCAGCACGACTGACTTCTCGTTCATCTCGACGATCTTCACCGGCGGGCCGCCTCCTTTGGAGGTCAGCATCGCACCGACCTTGGCCTCCGAGGGAACCTTTGACCGGTCCACCGTGATCTTCTTGCTCGGGTCATAGACGCCATAGGCTTGGTCGGCGAGGAGCTCGACGCGTTTTGAGTCGCCGGCCCTCAAGCCGACCAGCGCCCGCTCCAGGGCGGGAAACAGTTGGCCCTTGCCGTGTACGTAGGACATCGGCTCGCGTCCGACGTTGGTGCTGACGACGGCCTTGTCCGGCCCCGTCAGCGTGAATTCGAGGCCGACCTTCATGCCATCGGCGATCCGCAAAGTTTTGTCCGGATCGGCCGCCAGGGCTGAGGTCCCGATGATGGCGAGCGCGGCGAACAGGATGAGGCCCCTATGCATTGCCCGCTTCATGTGCTGCTCCTTTGTATGATGGCCAGAGGGCTGCGGCGCGTCGAGACTGTATCCTGCCGGGGGCTGGAGGTCAATGGCTATTCAGGCGAGACCACTTCGCCATCCTGGCCGCAAAGGCTTTGCGGTCGCCGAACGGCGCGAAGCCGGCGTGGTGAGGCGGCGGGAGGAATCCGTCCGCCGGCTGGTGTCGAATGGGGCAGAAACGCTTTTCGGTGATGGCCGCGATCCGCGTCGCCAAGCGCAGCAGGCCGTTCGCGTACGCGCAATAGGCGCATCCGGCTTTTTGCAACGGTGTGAGATAGTCCAGCCGGTGGCGGTCCATGCGGATGTACTGGCGGCGCGACACGGGGGACAGACCGAGGAGCGGGAAGACGGTTCGCTGATAGCCCTCCAGGAAGGCATCGAGGATCACGAGCGGAATGAGCATCGCATAGATGAGGGGAGTGGCCACGACGACCGCGAGGCGGCCCATCCAGGCCGGCCCGACGGCCCGCATGACCGCGGTCAAGGCCGTGGTCTGTACGCGTGGCTTCTGCATGGCCGCGTGTTGCACAACCTTCGACTCCATTGTTGCTTGCCTCGACGTCCGCTGCAATGAGCGGGCGCACCCCTTCAGTAATGGATGGGGCCGCACGGAAGGGGCACTCAGGCGCCGGGCGGGCTGCTCCCGCCCGGTTGCGTTGCCCCGTCCGACAGAGTTCAGACGGGTCGCATGCGACCGGATGGTTCGTCGGAGTCATCCGAGAAGGACGCCCAGATCGCGGCGGCCCAGAACAACAGCATCAGACCCATGAGCATTGTGGCCGCATACATCTCCGTCACCTCCATTCCGTCCTCGCGGCGGGCCGGAGGCCACGCGGGCCCCCGGCTGCCCTGCTTATGCGGCTTTGATCGGCGTGTGCTGCTCGATAAAGTTCAAGATCGGCTGGATGTCCGCATCGCTGTAATAATTCCTGCGGACTCCCGCTCTGAGCACTTCCATCGCTTCGCGCACCAGTTCTGTGGCCAGCGTCGTGTTCTTCGCCTCATAGGCCGACGCCGCTCGATCCAAGAGTCGCAGGACGCTCGCCTGTGGTGTCCGCGGATCATTCGCGAACACGGCCCGGTATTCTTTCTTATTCAGCTCCTGCTCAATGTCCTTGACCCAGGCCGCTGCATATGAGTCCCCGCGGGAAATCCACTCCGCAGCTCCGATCGAGGATGGCGTCAGCACTATGATGCCGATCAGCAGTGCTAGCGCGGGCAAAGCAGCTGTCAGCTTCATGAGCATCGTCGTCACCTCCTTTGCGCAAGCTCAAGCAAGATGCGGCAGAGACCGCTACTTCCGGTCTTGGTGCATAATGCCGAGGCGTGGAAAGTCAAGACCTCGTCTCTCCTCACGCCGTCCTTGCCGGCTTCTTTACGGTCACGTCCGAGACATCGACCCGCACCACTCCTCGGATCTTCTCGATATCCTCCTCCAGGGCATAGCGGTGAGCCAGATGATCGATGGTGCCCTTGAGGATCACCGTCCCATTCTGTACCCGAACATCGAACGCGTCGATGTTCACCAGCGGTGACCACTGGAGGTATAGGAGCACGTCCCGCTCGATATCCTTGTCGGGGCGGACATCGCGCGGGACCTTGATCAGGTTCACCACACCCACGACCCCTTGCGTCCGCTCGGCCGCCTTCTGCGCCGCTCGGCTCTGGAGCGGCGTTGCAACGGCCCCCTCCAGCTTTACCACGGCCTTGTTGACGCTGACGGCTAACGTCTGTCCGCGCAGCACCGGGACCGTGAGCAGAGCTTCCTCGACGGCTCTCTTGATCGCCACATCCCTCGTCGTGACCGGCGGCGTGACGACGATGTTGTTCACCAATGATCGCACACCCACGATCGTGCCAGAAACCACCGCATCTGCGAGCATTTTTTCCTCCAGCGTGCGGACCATCCCGCTCAGGGTCACTCGGCCTTCCTCCACCTTGATGACGATCAGGCTAGGATCGATGCGGCCGTCCATCGCCAGTCGCCTGCTGATCGCTGCGCTCATCTGCTCATCTGTGACGGCGGCGTAATCTCCAGTGAACCCAACCAGCCCGACCGCCAGGAGTCCGAGACCGATTGATGCCATGCCCAGCCGGTTCCACCGTGTCTTTCCCATACTGTCCCTCCTCCCAAACCTCCATGCATGCCGCGCTGTAGCCCCAGCTCCATTCTACTGATGTGGAGAAACAGAGCGCTCACTGCGCGTTTTGATAATTCGAGGGCGCCGGAAGTCAACTCCCTCCCCTTGACCATCGGCGGCGACGTATTACCTAAAGGATCGCTTTAAGGCGGTGGAGGCGCCCCCGGGGGGCACCGCGGATTCTTAACGGACTAGCAGGTCTTGGAGGGCGATGAAAAGGGTGGGATGGGTGCGGTGGAGAGTCGGACTCGTTTCGCTGCTGCTTGCTCTCATGAGCGGGGAGGGATCCGTCGCCGCCGAGACGACCATTCAACCTTTACCCAGAACCTTCGACGGCGTACGGCTCGGGATCAGGGCAGAGCAACTGGCGCGTCTGCAGCCCGGCATCTCCCCGCGGCCGACGCCTGGGCGGCACGGGCATGTGCTCGTCGCGCCGTCTTCGGATCCGCGGATTCAACGCTTGGAGTACCGGTTTCATACTGGGTCGCTCTATGAGCTGCGCATTCTATACAACCCGGAGCGACTGCCGGGGGGCAAGGCTGCGTTGCTGCGTCGTCTCAAGGAACTGTACGGCCGCCCGGCGGTGGACGGCTTGGAAGAATACGATACCGGCCCCTTGACCCTGTCCCAGAAGCGGACGGTGTGGGAGGATGACGCCACCCGTGTGAGCGTTATCGAGCGCCGTAAGCTTGTGGAAGCAGAGTACAGGACGGAAGTCCTGTTGGTCGTGGCCGATCGTGAGCTGGAGCGCCAGCATCTGGAGGCGGTTGAAGAGGAACGCCGGCGACGAGAGGAAAACATTCCGATTCCAATGCCGGACCGCGTGCAACGGCTCGAGCCTCGTACCGGACGCGGAGCAGCTCTGTAAAGAAGGCTGCTGCGGATCGGAGGAGCGCCCGACGGAGGGTGACTCCGCGGCCTTGCAAGGTGGTATGTCCTCCCGGGCCTATCGTGGCCATTGGTCCGGACACCGACGCGGCGAAAGCCGGGTGCAAGCACGGGGCGCTGAGAATCCGCATTCCCCGCACTCCTGAAGCCCGCACGAGTCAGATGAATCGCCGTGTACTCCTAAGCAGCATGGCTCCCGCTGGCCGGGGCGCGGTCTCCGGCCAGAGACCTTGCATTCACCGTTCGAGACTATTCCGGGTTGATCGACAGAAAGATGGTGGCGTTCCCGCGGGTGATGAGGAGCAGCACCGTGTTCTTGGCGGTGAGCTGACCGGTCAAGCGTTCGAAATCCTGGACGGACCGGACCGGCTTGCGGTTGATCTCCCGGATGATGTCGCCGCTCCGCAGACCGGCGCGTTCAGCGGGCGTGTCCTGCTCGACCTCGCTGACCATCACGCCGGCGTCCTGGGACCGGCCGGAGCGGCCGGGCGGCAGGTTCTCGACGCTGACGCCGGCCAGGGCATGCTCGCCCCGGCCGCCTTCGGGCCGACCCCGGGAAGACGCCGCCGTCTCCTTGGGCAGGTCTCCGATGGTCACTTTGATCTCCTGGGCGCGCTTGTCGCGCAGCACCGTCAACGCGACGACGGTCCCCGGGGCGGTGTCGGCGACGATCGTGCGCAGGTGCGTCGGATCGTTGATGGGAACCCCGTTGAAGGCCGTGATGATATCGCCCCGTTCCAATTTGGCCTTCGCGGCGGGGCTCCCCTCCAGGACATCGGCCACCAAGGCGCCCTTGGTCTCCGCCGCTCCGAATTGCTTGGCTAGGTCGGGATTCACCTCCTGAATGGACACGCCCATCCAGCCGCGCACCACCTTGCCGTGCTTGATCAGGCTCTCCATGACGCTGCGGACCATCTTGCTGGGGATGGCGAAGCCGATGCCCATGTTGCCGCCGCTCTGGCTGAAGATGGCGGTATTGATCCCGATCAGCTCTCCCTTGAGATTGACAAGTGCGCCCCCGGAATTCCCGGGATTGATCGCGGCGTCGGTCTGGATGAAGTCTTCATAGTCCACGATGCCCATGTTCGCCCGGCCCACCGCGCTGATGATCCCCATGGTCACCGTCTGGTTGAGCCCGAACGGATTGCCGACCGCCAGCACGATCTCACCGACCTGCAACTGGCTGGAGTCGCCCCACGGGAGGACCGGCAGGTTCGAGGCCTCGATCTTGATCACCGCCACGTCGGTCTTCGGGTCGGTCCCGATGAGCTTCGCCTTGTAGTTGCGCTTGTCGCCGAGGGAGACGTTCATCTCGTCGGCATGGTCCACGACGTGGTTGTTGGTCACGATGTAGCCGTCCGGCGTCACGATGACGCCGGAGCCCAGGCCCTGCTCGCGGCGCTCCCGCGGCGCGCGAAACCGGCCCGCCAACACCTCCCCGCAGAACCGCCGGAAGAAGGGATCGACGAAGAAACGAATCAGG
>CAYJUM010000014.1:0-44323 GCA_964373355.1 uncultured Nitrospirales bacterium
GTTCGACGCCAACTCCGAGAAGTACGTGGACATGATCGAGGCCGGCATCATCGACCCGACGAAGGTCGCGCGGACCGCGCTGCAGAACGCGGCCAGCGTGTCCGGGCTGATGCTGACCACGGAAGTCATGATCACGGAGCTGCCGGAGGAGAAGAAGGAGATGGGCATGCCGGGCGGACACAGCCACGGCATGGAGGGCATGTATTAAGAGAAGAGCTAATGGCTAATGGCCAATAGCTTATAGCGTAGTCAGCAAGGGGGGCCGGGTGGCGCACGCCATCCGGCCCTTTGTGTTTCCAGACTACCGCTTGGGTGCGATGAGCCGGCGGGCGTCAGGCGTCAGAAAGGTTCCCCACGGCGACGGGTCGAAGAGCCGCCGGAAGATCCGGTTCACCCGATCGGTGTGGCGGCGATGGTTGGCCAGGAGGACGACCGAGGGGTCGCGCCGCCCGCGGCGGGGATATCCCAGCCGCAGCGCGCATTTCCTGATCTCCTCGACCGTGACCGGCAGCGCGTGCGTCTGGAGATCGTGCACCATCTGCAGCTTGTGCTCCACGTCGCGGAGGAACGCATAGGCGCCCGCCAGCGCCCGCGCGTCCGGCCGCGAGAGAAGCCGCAGGTCGGCCAGCTTGCTCAGGGCGGAGAGGGTGTTCCGCTCGCAGATGTCGGGGATGCGCCGCCCCAGCAGGACCTGCAGCGCCTGGACGACGAACTCCACCTCCCGGATGCCGCCGATCCCCAGCTTGACGTTCCGGCGGTCGTGGCCCCGCTCGGCCATGCGCTCGTCGATCAGCCCCTTGATGGCCTTCACTTCGCGCAGCAGCCCGGCTGCCTCGGCGCCGGCCGGCGACCCGTTGGACCAAAAAATAAACGGCTGGACGGCCTGCAGGAATCTGCGACCGACCCCGCCCGCCCCCGCCACCGGCCAGGCTTTCAGCAAGGCCAGACGCTCCCAGGGTCGCCCGCGCGTCGTGTAATACCGCTCATAGTCCGCCAGGGAGCGGGCGAGCGGGCCGACGGACCCCTCGGGACGGAGCCGCAGGTCCACGCGGAACACGTATCCCTCCTGGGTCGGCTCCGAGAGCGCCCGCGTGAGGTCGCGGGCCAGATACTCGAAATATTCTTCATTCGGAATGGAGGTCTGAGGGCCGAGGACTGAGGACTGAGGGGCCGGACAGGTTTCACCCTCTGACTCATAGACGTACAGCAGATCGACGTCGGAGCTGTAGTTCAGCTCGTGGCCGCCGAGCTTCCCCATGGCCATCACCGCAAAGCCGGTCTCGACGGACTTTCCCGACCGGTCCTGATGGGTCGGCGCGCCGTACCGGCGGCGGAGATCCGCATCCACGACCTCGTAGGCGGTCTGGATCAGGACGCCGGCCAGGTCGGACAGGGCGGCCGTCGTCTCGGCAACATCGGCCAGGCGCAGGAGGTCCCTGACGCCGATCCGGAGCATCTCGCGCCGCTTGAACCGGCGGAGCGCCTCCAGTTTCACCTCGGTCACCGTCAGGTTCGCGAGGATCGCCCGGAGCGCCCGGTCCAGCTCGAGACGGAAGGCGCCCTTGCTCAGCACATCCTCCTCCGCCAGCCAGTACACCAGCAATGGATCGCGCACGAGCGTGCTCGCGAGGAAGGGGCTGTTCCCGAAGATCGCGCAGAGCAGGTGCACCAGCCGGGGGATCGAGGACAGATAGCCGAAGAGTTGCGCGCGGTTGACCTGTTGCAGGAACTGCTCCCAGTGGTCCAGGGCCTGGTCGGGATCGGCCGTGGAGCCGATCTCTCGGAGCAGCGCAGGCAGGATAGAGGCCAACAACTCGCGGGACCGAGGCTCGCCCGCCATCGCCTGCAGATTCGCGTCCGCCCGCCGCACATCAGCCAGCCCGTAGGGCTTGAGGATCTTCGCCACCGCTTCCGGCCCGAGGTCCGAAGCCAGCAGCAGGCTCCGGACATCTGAGCGGCTGACGCGGGCCCGGCTCACGCGCACGCCGGCCGGCGTGCGAGCCGGGGCCTTGCGGGGCCGGGCTGACCTGCTGGGTCGGGTGCGAGACATGGCGCGGATTATACCGGCCGGTGCCCGATGAGACAACGAGCAGACCGTCCGCTATACTGGGTTCCATGGCCGAGCCCGACCGACCGAGCGCCGCGCCGGTCCCGGTGGACCGCTGGATTGAGGTCCTGGCGCCCTACTCCGCCGCGTTGGACCCGGAGGTGATGCGGGACTTCATCGCCCGCATGGACCCGGACTACTTCGCGGCGGTGTCCCCGCAGGAGATCGCCCGGCAGATCGGCATGGCCGGCCGGCTCACCCCGGAGGAGCCCTGCCAGGTCTCCATCCGGCCCGAAGCGGACGATCAATACGAGATCGTGGTCGTGGCCTATGACTATTTCTCCGAGTTTGCGGTGATCTGCGGGCTCCTCTCGGCCTATGGCTTGGACATCCGGGAGGGCATCATCTACACCTCCGGGGACGCGCCGGCCGCGACCAGGAGCGGGCCGGGCCCCTTCAGGGCGCGAAGCCGTCCGCGTCCGGGGCTGAGCCGCCGGAAGATCGTGGATCTGTTTCGGGTCCGTGCCACGCCGGACACCGCCTTCACCACGACCCGGCAACAGGAGCTGGCGCACGATCTCACGGCCATGATCCGGCTGCTGGATGAGCAGCGCTATGACGATGCCCGCCGCCAGGTCAACCGCCGGCTGGTCGAAACGCTGGGGCGCAGGCGCGCGGAATCCGTCACCCTGCTGCATCCCGTGCAGATCCGGTTCGACAACGCGGCCTCCCCGACCGACACGGTCATGGATATCCGCTCGACCGACACCCCGGCCTTCCTCTATGCGTTCGCCAATGCGCTGAGCCTCCGCGGACTCTATATCCGGAAGGCGCTGCTGGGCGCGAGCGGGCCCGAAATCCACGACCGCTTCTTCGTGCGCGGCCGCCGCGGGCAGAAGATCGCCACCGCGGCCGAGCAGGAGGCGTTGAAGACCACAGCGGTGCTGATCAAGCAGTTCACCCACTTTCTCGCGTGGGCACCCGACCCGGCGAAGGCCATGACGCATTTCGATCAGTTCCTGGATCAGGTGCTTCAGTCCAGGCCGAAGGGGACGCTCGGCATCCTCCGCAACAAGAAGACCCTGGCGCTGCTGGCGCGGGTCCTGGGGACGAGCGACTTCCTCTGGGAAGAATTCCTGCGCCGGCAGCACGACAACCTGGCGCCGCTGCTGGCGGACTACAGCGACATGGAACTGGTCCGGCCGCGAGCGGTCATGGTGCGGGAGCTGCGCCGGCGGCTGGCGGGGGTCAAGGACCACGACCGGCGCCGCCGCCTCCTGAACCAGTACAAGGACGAGCAGCTCTTCCGGATCGACATGAAGCACCTGGCCGATTCCGCGACGACGCTGCCGGATTTCTCGCGCGCGCTGACCGAGCTGGCCGAAGCCGTCCTGGAGCAGGCGGTGGCGGACTGTCAGGCCAAGCTGGCTGCCCGGCACGGCGTCCCGTGCCTGCCGGGCGGCGCGCCTTGCCCCTTCGCCGTCTTCGGGATGGGAAAGTTCGGCGGCCGGGAATTGGGCTACGCCTCGGACATCGAGCTGCTCTTCGTGTATCACGGGACGGGGCAGACCGACGGCACGCACCGGCTGGACACCCTCGAATATTTCGAGCGCCTCGTCCAGGAGCTGCTCGCGTGGATCGAGGCCAAGCAGGAAGGCATCTTCCATCTCGACGTCCGCCTCCGCCCCCACGGCGGCAAAGGCCTGCTGGCCAACACCCTCGCGGAGCTACAGGCCTACTACAGCCCGACGGGCGCGGCGGCCCCGTTCGAGCGGCAGGCCCTGATCAAGCTCCGGTGGGTGGCTGGCGACGCGGGTCTCGGCAAGACGGTGGAAGCTCACCGCGACGCGTTTGTCTATAGCGGGCTGCCCTGGGACCTTCCGACCGCGCTGGATCTAAGACGGCGGCAGATCACGGAGCTGGTCGAGCCGGGCCGGACGAACATCAAGTTCAGCGCGGGAGGGTTGATTGACGTGGAGTACGCGGTCCAGTATCTCCAGGTGAGCCACGGCCACCGGCACGCCCGCCTGCGCACGCCCAATACCATGGAGGCGCTGCGTGCCCTGCACGCCGTGAAGATCCTGACGGCAGAGGAGGAGCGGCGGCTCCGGGAGGCCTACCTGTTCTTTCGGACCCTGATCGACGGCATGCGGATCGTGCGCGGGAACGCCAAAGACCTCGTGCTCCCCGCGCCCGGCTCGGACGAATTCGTGTTCCTGGCCAGGCGCGTGGGCTATGCCGCCGCCGACTGGCAGCAGGGCGCCGCCCGGCTCGAAGCCGATCTCGCGAGGCACATGGGGCGGACCCGCGAGTTCTTCGCCGCGCGCTTCGGCCCGGTCGGGGCCTAGACTTTCGCGACGATCTTCTGGATCTCCTGCTCGCTGAACGCGCGGAGCGTTTCCGACCGGACATTCCCGAGCGAACAGGCATTCATCAACACCGCGGTGGCCGTCTCGGCATCGGGCGCGTCGAAGATAATCACCCCGTCATAGCGTCCCATCGTCCAGTAGACGTCCCGGACGCTCCCGCCGGCCTTCTTGACGGCCGCCTTGAAGTTCTCCGCCCGTTTGGTCGTGTCCTTGACGTGCGTGACGCCCTGCTCCGTCCAGTTGAACAAGGTGACAAAGGTAGGCATGGGGATCTCCTCTCTTAGTCCGTGTCGGGCTCCCCTTCGAGCAGGAGCCCCGCCAGGTCCGAATAGGCCCGCAGCAGATCGGACACCGACAGCACGCCGACGATCGTGCCGTCCTCCGTGACCGCCACATGGCGAATGGCCTTCTGTTTCATCAGCCGGATCGCCGCCGCGATCGGCTCGCTGTCCTCGATGGTGATGACCGGCTTGCTCATGCAGGTCTTCACGACGGTGGTGGACGGATCTAGCCCGCGCGCCACGGCCTTGCGGCTCAGGTCCGTGTCGGTGATGATGCCGATGTACCGCGAGTCGTCGTCCACCAGCAGCGAGCCCACCCGCCATTTCTGGAGCAACCGGGCTGCGTCCTTCAGGGAGGCGTCCTTGTGGACGCTCCGCACGTCGTGCGACATGTAGTCGGCGACGCGCGCATGCGCAAACAGGTCGCCGCTGCGCTTCCCGGCCGGCCGGAGCGCTTCGAGCTCCGAGATGCAGCTCTCCAGCACGCGCTTGCGCTGCTGGAGGCTCTCCCGGTACACGTCCCGGGCGCCGCTCTCCTGCGCTTCCTCCTGAAGATTGACGAGGCTCGCCGCTTCGCCGGACTTGGCGTATTGATACGCCTCCCTCTGGGCCGAGCCTTCGCCGAACACCTGCGTGATCAGCCGCTCGGCGGCCGAATCAAACTCGTCGACCGAGGCGGTCGGAAGCCGCCGCGACAGGAACGGCTGGAATCGCACGAGCTGCTGCCGCAAGCGCTGGATGTCCCGATCGACAAACAGACCGCGCGCCAGCCGCGTATTGACCCGTTTCGGCATGGTCCTCGTGAAGCGATGAAGAGCTGTTCGGAAGCGGTTCGAAAAGAGGGTACCCCAGGAAGGCGGGCATACACAAGAGGCCGGCGGCGTCCGTGACCGAGGGACGCTCAGGCGGCCTGGTGATCGGGGACGGAGAGGGACACCTCGTAGGTCAGGCGATCGGCACGATCCAGCCTGAGCACGCCTTCGCGGGTCAGCGTATCCACCGCCACGAAGATCTGATTCCAGGTATAGTTCGGCAGCCGCTGGGGAAGCACATCAAGGTTGATGGCCTTTTCCCGGTTCAAGGCCGTCAAGAGCGCGGAGGTAATCCCGGGGGGCTCCATGCTGTTCTCCGTATGCGTCATGCTTTGACAGAACAGCAAGTTCAATACCAACCCGCCGTCCCGGAACTCCGCGAAAAACATGGGGGGACAAAATCAGCCGGCGCCCTGCTGCGACAAGAGGTGCCTCTTGCGACAAAAATGTGGCGTGTCCACCCCACTTCGTCGCTCGTATCTCGTCGTTCGTATCTCGCTGATTGCTTCACAGAATTTCGTTCCCCACCCCTTACTCCTCACATTCCCTGGGGTTTCCCCTCACGCCTGACGCCTGACGGTATTAGGTGCCCCCGCGCTTGCCCTGCATCTCCTTCTCGTAGAATTCGACCATCTCGGCGATCTCTTCCTTGCTCATGCCTTTCTCCACCCACCTGTGGCCTTCCATGTTCATCATCTCCTTGGCCACCTCGGGAGAGAGCTCGCGGACGAGCGGCAGAAACTTCGTGTAGAAGCTCTTGGCCACCTCGTAGAAGCCCTGCCAGTGGACGAAGTCAGCGGCGACTTTCGTCAATCCGTGCCGGGCCCGTCGGCCCTCGTGGTGCCAGAGCTCATAGAACACCCAGTCGATCTTCTCATCGTACGGGGTGGGCGTGATCTTTTTCATGGCCAGCAATTTGTCCATCGCAGCCTTGGCCGGCTTGCCGAACTTCTCGTTGTAGAGCACGATGCCGCCGTCCATCTGCGTGAAGAACCGGTCCACGATCTGTTCGCTGTGGCAGGCGGAGCAGACCTGTCGCATGGCTTTCCGCCGGACCTCGTAATTCTCCAGCCGCGTCGAGACGACCGGACGCAGCGTCCACGTGATCCGGTCCCCCACGTCATGGGTGACTTCCTGCACCGTCGTCGCGCTCATGTGGCACGTCGCACAGGTGGGAAAGAGGTAGTCCTTCCCCGGATGCCATTTCTCGGACGGCTCGCCGAGCTTCATCTTCTCCCGGTTGGCCGTGAACATGACCCCATGCTTGGACTCCAGATACGCCTCGATCTGTGGATGGTCCGGCCCCATGTGGCAGCGGCCGCAGTTCTCCGGCTGGCGCGCCTGGGCGATCGAGAAGCCGTGCCGGGCATGGCACGCCGCGCAGGTCCCTTTCGTCCCGTCGGGGTTCACCCGGCCGATGCCCGAGTTGGGCCAGGTCGCCGGATGGAGCTTCCCGTTCTCCATCACCTTCACGATGCTGCCGTGGCACCCCGCACAACCGCTCGTGACGATCTCCGGCCCCTCGACGACGTTGCCGAGGAAATTGTCCAGCGAGCCGGTAAACTGCGCGCCCTTCGCGTGATGTGACTTCTCGAACTCACGGGCCTCCTTGTCGTGGCACCGCATGCAGTCCTTCGGCGTGACCAGGGTGGCGACGAGCGACCCGTAGTGCTCGAACGCGTCCACATCGTCCTGCTCGGCGCGGTGGCACTCCACGCAGCCGATCCCCTTGGGCGCGTGGCGACTGTACTTCCAGTCGTTGATCCCGCCGACCGAGATGTCCTTCGCCATGTGGCAGTCGATGCATTTCTTGTTGTCGGCGGAGATGAACGGGCGGAGACCGCCGCCCCGCCGTTCCTCCACCTGGACATAGCCCACCCCCGTGAGCGCCAGGAACAGGACGAGGCACAGCCCGCCGACCATGTACCGGGTGAAGTTCAGCTTCCCGTTGGTAGGGGGGTCGGGGTGCTCGGTGCTGGGCTCTTGCTCGTTCTCCATTCGCCCCTCCTCGCAGCAGCTATCAGCAGTCAGCTCTCAGCTCATTGAAAGCTGATGGCTATTCGAGTTCACATCCGCGTATCCAGGATCATGAGCGCCGCCACCAGCCCCACGGCCAGCGTCCCGACCACCGCATTGATCGCCGTCATGGGCCACCCGCGCCCGACCAGCAGCCGGTCCACGAAGGGATAGACGACGAACAGCCCGGCGCCTCCCAGCAGGGTCCAGAGCGCCACCGGTCCCGGCAGGAGCGTGATCCACATGTACGGCGCCGAGAAGTACCACGGCGGCGACACGTCGCTCGCCACTTCCTGCGGATTGGCGGGCACGCCGATGGCCGGCGGGAAGATCATCACGAGGTCGACGATCAGCACCAGGAGCCCGACTGCGATCGCGCCCATTGTCAGCGTGTGCTCGGGATAGAACGGATGCAGGCGCCGGCTGCCCGGCACCTGGCCGAACCCCAGCAGCCTGACGATGACCACATGCCCGATCACGAACGCCCCGAGCAGGACCGGCAGCAGCTTGGTGTGGAGGTCATAGAGCCGCAGCAGCGTGCCCCCGGACACCTCCTCGCCGCCGCGCAGCAGGTGCATCAGCGGGGGGCCGACTACCGGCACTCCCCCGAGCATGCTCGTGACGACGGTCATGCCCCAGTACGAAACGTTGTCGTAGACCAGCGAGTACCCGGTGAATCCCATGGCGAGCGTCGCGAACAGGGCGAATGACCCCGAGACCCACTTCAGCTCGCCGCCCGCGTAGGCGCGCGTCACAAACACCCGGATCACGTGAAACAGCAGAAACAGGATCATGAGGTCCACCGAGAGCTTGTGCACGCCCCGGACGAACCAGCCGAGGTACACCTCGTAGGTGATGCGCTCGACGCTCTCGTAGGCCTGCTCCGGCGACGGCACGTAGTAGAACGTCAGGAGCAGGCCAGTCCCCACCAGCAACCCGAACAGGGTCAGTGGGATCGCGCCCAGCGTATAGGGCCACCAGTCGAGATGCTCCGGCAGATCTTTCTGGATGTACTCGATCCAAGATCCAGCTTCCTTTCGCTCCTCGATTCGCTGTGGTTCAGCGTGATCTCTCGTGAGGGGTGAGGCGTGAGGGGTGAGGGGTAATTCAAGCATGCTTTGGCCCCTGACGCTTCACGCCTGACGCCTCACGTGTTGCTGCTTTGGACGTTGACATAGAATTGTCCGCCCCTCGCGGTGACTTCGTACCGGTCCAGGGGCCGCGGAGGCGGCCCGGCGATATTGCGTCCGGTCTTGTCGAACACGCCCAGATGGCAAGGGCACAGGAACTGCTCCCGCTCCCTGCTCCAGGACACGAGGCACCCCAGATCGGTGCAGCGGCGGGAAAAGGCCACGATCCCTTCGTCGGTCCTGAGCACCATGATCTTGTGCCCGCTCAGGTCCATCGGCCGCGCTTCCCCGACCGGCAATTGGGACGCGCCGGCGATCAGCACCGCTTCGGGTCGCTTGGCCGCGGAGGCCGGCATCAGGAATTGGAAGAACCGCAGCGCGAGGGTCCCGACCCCGAACAGGAGCCCGAAGCCCATCACGGCCTGGCTGAGGAAACGGCGGCGCCCGATGTCATCATCGATGATCGGCATCTCACACCGGTGAAGAGTAAAGGGTGAAGGGTGAGGCGTGGTCAAGGCGGCTTTTCGAACCCCGCACTCCTAACCCCTCACCCCTCACCGTTTTCATGTGCCCCGCCAGTAGGCGTTCTCGTTGTGCAGGCTGAGGTCCAGCCCGACGACTTCCTCCTCGTCCTCCACCCGCGAGGGCAGGACCAGCGTCAGCGCCTTGTACAGGACCACCGTCATAACCCCCGCATAGGCCCAGACCGCGCCGACGGCGGCAAGCTGCGCGGCCAGCGGGTACGGGTACCCGAAGAACAGCCCGTCCGGGCTGTCGGGGTTCACCCCGCTCGAGGCGAACAGTCCCGTGGCGATCATGCCCCACGTCCCGCCGACTCCATGCATGCCGAAGACGTCGAGGGAGTCGTCATAGCCCAGGATCGGTTTCACGAAATTGACCACCATGTAGCAGATGCCGCCCGCGCCCAATCCGATGACCATCGCCGAGAGCGGTCCCACGTACCCGGCCCCCGCCGAAATCGCGACCAATCCTGCGATCGCGCCGCTGACGGTCCCCAGCATGGTCGGCTTGTCCCGCTGCAGCCACTCGGCGGCCGTCCACGCCAGTGCCGCGGACGCGGCGGCCAGCTGGATGGCCACGATCGCGCTCGTCGCGACCGTAATCGGCGCCCGCCCCATCCCGGACGAGAACCCGAACCAGCCCACGCACAGAAAGGACGCCCCGCAGAACGACAGGGGCAGATGATGCGGCATCATCTCGATGCGGCCATACCCTTTCCGCGGGCCGACCAGAATCGCCAGGGCCAGCGCCGTCACACCGGCCGCGATATGGATGACGGCTCCTCCGGCAAAGTCTAGCGCCCCGGTCCTGGTGAGCCATCCGCCGCCCCATAGCCACTGCGCGATCGGACCGAAGACCACGGCCACCCAGAGCAACCCGAAGGCCACAAAGAAGGAAAACTGCAGCCGCTCCACCACCGCGCCCGCCACGAGGCCCAGCGCCAATGCGCAGGCGATGGAGTCGTACATGACCAGGGACGACCGCCCGGATTCGCCGGAGGCGGTGGTCCACAGCTCCTCGCCCATCGGCAGGACCTCGGCAAGCGCCGGCCATTCCAAGGAGGCCAGGACCAGGGCCACGAGCGGCAAGGCCATGGCGCTCAGGACGTTCTTCTTCCGCACCATGCCCCCATAGAATAGGGCCACGCCCGGCACCGTCAGCAGCAACAAGGTCATGGAGATCAGCAGCCACGCGGTAGAAGTCATCCCGCCTCCAGGGGAGTTTGCGGGATGTTGAGCAAGACGGATGCCAGTGGCGGTTGGGGACAGCGGGAAGCGACGGCCGCCTATGCAGGGCTTGCAGCGGTCGGCAGGCGGAAATGACAGACCCGGAAAAGACGGCCGACAATATTGTCGGGATCAAGACAAAAATGGATGGCGAGAGAGAGGGGCTTGAGGCGAGAGGAGAGCAACAGGAGCTACAGGAGGGGGCACGTCCTTGTGCTCCCTCCCTTCAGGGATCAGTGTCCGGCGGGCGTCAGCGCCCAGCCTTCGTCATTGGAGTACGGAAGTGCCTTGCCGTCGAAGATGATGCGCATGCGTTTTTCGCCATGGCTGCCCTTGCCCTCTTCGACGTGCACGACAAAATCAATGGCCGACATGATGGCGTCGCCGAAATGCTCGTTCATCCACCGCTGAATGGCCGGGCCATACACGTCCACGGCTTCATGAAGCCGGTAGATGGAGCCGGCATTCCAGCGCGCAGGGGGGTCGGCCAAGGGAGCCAACTCCCCGGCCTTCAGGCCCAGCTGGCTCTCGAGGCAGTCCTCGGTCTTCTTCTCGAGGGGAGCCTGTCCGCTGAGGATGGCGCCGATGCGGATCGGCATGAGGTTGCACGCCTTGCCGAGCGATTCGATGGTGGCCTTCTTCTCCGCGGCAGCTTTGTTCGCGATCTCCAGCGTCGCCTTTCGCTTGTGGTAACTCTGGTGCGCGATCATGTCCACCACGTCGCTCTCGATCTCGGCCCAGGCGGGATCGCTCACGAACGCGGCGGCCATCACGACACCCAGGAACACCCATACGATGCGTTTCACCCGTCACCTCCTGGTCTAGAGACAACAATAGCATCCTGTTCGCTCCACGGCGACCGGGGACGCCATTGTCCCAGTCGGTGAGTTGTGGGGCCGAAGACGCCGTTGTCTCCGGCGAAACCGCGCCTGTGTAGCACCGCCGCGGGGTGGTGTCAAGGCTCCGGAGGCGGCCGGCAAGAGACGGATCAGACCATGGAGGCGGGCATCAACTGAAATTTCTTGATCTTGTAGGCCACCTGCCGCGGGGTCAGCCCGAGGGCCCTCGCCGCCTTGGCCTGCACCCAGCCGGTGCGCTCCAGCGCCTCGACGAGGCGCTTGCGTTCGATCTCCTGCAGGCTGTCGGCGAGACGCTCCGCGCGCATCACGCTCCCGGACTCCGGGGCGGCACGGCCGGCTTCCGTGACATGCCGGATGTCCGAGAAATAGGTCTTGAGCGATGTGGGGATGGTGTGGAAGGTCACGTGCTCCTGCTCGGCCAGGACCACGAGACGTTCGACGCAATTCTGCAGCTCCCGGACATTCCCGGGCCAGTGGTACCGGGCCATCAGGGTGCGCAGCTCGGGGCTCAACGTCACGTGTCTCCGGTTCTCCCGGTTCGACCGCGCCAGAAAATGCTCGATCAACAGCGGGACGTCCCCCTCCCGCTCGCGGAGCGGTGGCAACGTGATCGGGACGACGTTCAGCCGGTAGTACAGGTCTTCCCGGAACGTGCCGGCCCGGACCATGACCTCCAGGTCGCGGTGCGTGGCGGCGATCACCCGCACGTCCACCGCCAGCACCCGGCTGCCCCCGACCCGCTCGAAGCATTTGTCCTGGAGCACGCGCAGCAGTTTCACCTGGATCTGGGGCGGGATGTCTCCGACCTCATCCAGGAAGAGCGTGCCGCCCTCCGCCAGCTCGAACCGTCCCTTCCGCATCTCCACGGCACCGGTGAACGCGCCCCGCTCATGCCCGAACAATTCGCTCTCCAGGAGCGTCTCCGTGACGGCCGCGCAATGGAGCCGGACGAACGGACTCCGGGAGCGGGGACCCTCCAGATGAATGGCTTTGGCCACCAACTCCTTGCCGGTCCCGCTTTCCCCCCGCAGGAGCACCGTGGCCGCGCTGTGGCTGACCCGCCGGATGGCCTCGTACACCGCCCTCATCGCCTCGCTGTCCCCGACCAGGGCCGGAACCGCCCGCTTGGAAGCCGGCTGGAGCATACCCTCCGGTTCCGCCGCGGCCTCGCCGCGAATCCCCTGGAGACGCTGGCGGGCCAGCTCGAGGGCCTGCTCGAGGCGGGCCTGGGGCGTCCCCGGTCCGGTCAGAACCGAGACGATCGCCTCCAGCGCCGCGTCCTCCGGGACGCCGGTGTCGAGCAGGTCGATGGGTGCCGCGATGCGTGTCATGGTCCCCGAAAAAGACACAGGCGCCAGCGTAGCCGCAGCCCGAGGGCCGGCCACCTGGCGCCTTTGCCAGACGGAGAGCCCGACGACGCTGTCGGGCTCTCCGTGTTAGCTGTCAGCTCTCAGCTTCATCGCTGAAGGCTGACAGCTGATCGCTCTCTTACACGTCGAAGTACATGAAGAACTCGTACGGGTGCGGCCGCAGCCTGAGCTGGTCCACCTCGCGCCCGCGCTTGTATGCGATCCAGGTCTCGACCAGATCCTCGCTGAAGACCCCGCCCTTCAACAGGAACTGATGGTCACGTTCCAGGTTCTTGACCGCCTCCTCGAGACTCCCCGGCATCGTCGGGATTCGGGCCGCCTCGCGGGGCTCCAGGTCGTAGAGGTCCTTGTCCATGGCCTCTCCCGGGTCGATCTTGTTCTCGATCCCGTCGAGCCCGGCCATCAGCATGGCCGAGAAGGCGATATAGGGGTTGCAGGCCGGGTCCGGGAACCGGACCTCGATCCGCTTGGCCTTGGGGCTCGGCGAGTACATCGGGATGCGGATGCCGGCCGAGCGGTTGCGGCTCGAGTAGGCGAGCAGGACCGGCGCCTCGAAGCCGGGCGTCAGCCGCTTGTACGAATTGGTGGTCGGGTTGGTCAGGGCCGCGAGCGCGGGTGCGTGCTTCAGGATGCCGCCGATGTAGTAGAGGCACAGCTGCGAGACCCCCGCGTACTCCTTGCCCGCGAAGAGCGGCTTGTCGTCTTTCCAGATGCTCTGGTGCGTGTGCATACCCGAGCCGTTGTCGCCGAAGATCGGCTTGGGCATGAACGTCACGCACTTGTTGTGCCGGCGCGCCACGTTCTTGACGATGTACTTGTACATCATCATCTTGTCCGCCATCTTCACGAGCGAGTCGAACCGGAGATCGATCTCGGCCTGCCCGGCGGTCGCGACCTCATGGTGCTGTTTCTCGACGGGGATGCCGGCCTTCTGCATCTCGAGGATCATCTCGCTCCGGATGTCCTGCTGCGTATCGGTCGGCGCCACCGGGAAGTAGCCCTCCTTGTGCCGGGGCTTGGAGCCCAGGTTCGCGCCGTCCTTGCCAGCGTTCCAGATGCCTTCATCCGAGTCGATGAAGTAGTAGCCGCTGTGGCTGTTCTGGTCGTAGCGCGCCTGGTCGAAGATGAAGAATTCGGCCTCGGGGCCCCAGTAGGAGATGTCGCCGATCCTGGTGCTCTTCAGGTAGCGCTCGGCCTTCAGGGCGATGTTCCGGGGGTCCCGGTCGTAGCTCTCCCGGGTGATCGGGTCCACGACGTTGCAGATGAGGCTCAGCGTCGGGACCGCCGTGAACGGGTCCAGACACGCGCTCTCCGGGTCGGGGACCGCCAGCATGTCGCTGTTGTGGATGGCTTTCCAGCCACGAATTGAGGACCCGTCGAAGCCGGAGCCGTCCTTGAAGACGCCCTCGTTCAACTCCTCGATCGGGGTCGAGAAGTGCTGCCAGGTCCCCAGGAGGTCGACGAACTTGAGGTCGACCACCTGCACTTTGTGTTTCTTGGCAAAATCCAGTACCTCGCGCGGAGTCATTCCGGGCCTCCTTTCATGCCTCTCGGAAGATTATGAGCCAGATGACACACCCTGCCACTCGCTGACGGTCCGCTCCAGAAACCGGTCGATCTCCTCCTTGATGGTCGCCCGGATCCCCTCCAGACGGCCGGCGCCCTCCACCTTCGCGCCCGACGCCTCCGTCACGTAGAACACGTCCACGACCTGATCGAGCCGCGTCGAGATGCGGGCGGCGTGCACCGAGAGGCCGAGCGCGAAGATCGCATGCGTGATCACGTACAGCAGGCCTAGCCGGTCGTCGGCGAAGACGTCGATGATCGTGTACCGGTCCGACGTCTCGTTGTCCACCTGGACCTCGGTGGGCTGGCGGCCGGTGAGCACGCGGGGGCCGGACGGCAACCGGCTGGTCCGGCCCACCAGATCCTCGACGGCGTCTTCTCCCTTCAAGGCCCGCGTGATGGACCGCGCGACGGCCTCCCGCCGCTCAGCGGGCGGCCTGCCCGTATGGTCCTGGTCCGTGACCTGAAAGGTGTCCACCACGATGCCGTCGTGCCGGGTGATGATCTGCGCATCCAGGACCTGCAGGCCCTGGGACGCCATGACCCCGGCGATCTTGGAGAAGATGCCCGGGATCAGGTCATTGAAGGTCAGGACGGTGTACTCGCACGTGCCGAGCGTCTCGTTGAAGTCGTCCTGCACCAGGACTTCGTTCGGCCGGAGCCGGTTGAGCGCCGCGAGATGCCCCGCGATCCGGGCAGGGTTCGTCCCGTACACGTACCGCAGCGGAAACTGGGCGAGCTGCGCCCGAATCCAGTCCGGCGCGAGCGGCTCGGGGCGGACGCCCTCCCGCGGCCGTCCCGCCTCGCGCGCGACCTCCTCGGCGATGCGGCTCACGCGCTCGGTGCCGGCCAGCGTTTCCTTCTCACCCGACAGCTCGGGCAGGGTTCGGAAATACAGCTCCACCAGCAGAGACTCCTTCCACTTCGTCAGCATCCCCGGCCCGACGGCGGCGATGTCGGCGGCGGTCAGGACCAGGAGCTTCTTCAGCACTTCGGGCGTCGCGACCTTGCGCGCGAACGTCAGCACGACCTTGTCGTCGTACGGATCGCGCCGGAAGGCCGTGTGCGCCATGAGCAGGTGCTGATGGACCAGGAACACCAGCGTGCGGGTCTCCTGCTCGTCGTAGCCGAGCCGCGCGGCGGTCTCCTCGGCGATCGCCCGTCCGACCTCGCTGTGGTCTTCCTCGCGGCCCTTCCCCAGGTCGTGCAGCAGGATGGCCAGGTGCAGGATGTCCTTCCGGCGGATCTCCCGGGCGACCTCCCCGAGCACCTCGCGGTCCCGGAACAGCGCCTCGGCCTTGGCGACGGCCAACAGACTGTGCTCGTCCACGGTGTATTTGTGGTACTGGTTGAACTGCATCAAGCCACGGACCGTCGCAAAGACCGGGATGATCTTCTCGAGCACGCGCGCCCGGTGCATGGCTTCGAGGGTGCCGGCGACCGGCCCGGGTCCGGACAGAACCTTGCGGAAGGTCTGCGACACCTGGGGCGTGCGGAAGGCCTCCAGAGACATCGCCTCGACGTGCCGGTGGATGTCCTCCAGCAACTCGGTCTCGATCTGCAGACCCCGGCCCTGGGACAGGTCGAACAGGCGAAGCAGGAGGTCCGGGCTGTCCAGGACACGCGTGCGCAGCTCGGCAGGCACGGTCAGCCGCGACCCGGAGACCAGGAAATGTCCGTCGATGCGACGGGCCGGCCACAGCCGGGCCAGCCGCGTGTGCAGCGGGACGCTCCGGCAGCGGTCCAGGAAGCGGGCGTACCGCTCGTGCAGCCCCATCGTGTGCCGGTAGTACTGTTGCATGAACTGCTCGACGGCCAACAGGTGCGGCTGGTCGCGGAACCCGTACCGTTCCGCCAGCCAGACCTGCTCGTCGAGGGACAGGATCTCCTGCGCCATCCCCGCGTGCACGTGCAGCAGGGCGCGCACCCGCCAGAGGAACTCCCGGGCCTCCAGCAGCGCGACGAGATCGGGCCGGGACAGGATGCCGCGGTCGGCCAGCTCCTGCAGCGTCGCGGCCTGGTAGCGCGCCATGCCCGCCCACTGCAGCACGTGCAGATCGCGCAGGCCGCCCTTGCTCTTCTTGACGTTCGGCTCCAGGAGGTAAACCGTCTCGCCGAACTTCTCGTACTCACGCCGGCGTTCCTCCATCTTCTGGTCGATGAACCAGTTCGTGGACCGCCCGACCACTCGCCGGAAGTACCGCTGCCGGAATTCCTGGAACAGCCGGGCATTGCCCGCCAGGAACCGCGCCTCCATCATGGAGGTCCGAATCGTCAGGTCGTCGGTGGCCAGCCGGACGCAATCCGAAATCGTCCGCACGCTGTGGCCGACCTGAAAGCCGACGTCCCAGAGATAATGGAGCACCTCGCGCGACAGCGCCTGGGCGGCGCCCTCGGCCTCCGGGCGGTAGAGAAACATGACGTCGATGTCCGAGCAGGGGGCCAACTCCCGCCGCCCGTAGCCGCCCAGCGCCACGAGGCAGCACTGCTCCACCCCCGGGCCGGCCGTCTCGGCCACGCGCCGCACGGCGCCCCGGTAGCGGTCCAGGATGACGCGGTCCACCAGATCCGTGCGGGCCGCCACCACTTCGGCGCCCGACGCGCCCTGCAATAGGCGCTGCTCGGCCGCCTTGCGGTGCTCCATGAGGGCGGCCGCCGCCGACTCCGTTTCCGGGTCCTTCGGCAGCCGCAGCTCGTCGGGCCTCAGCGTCACAGCGCGCTTTCCCCCGTTTCCCCGGTCCGGATGCGGACGGCGGCGCTCAGGTCGCGCACGAAGATCTTGCCGTCTCCGATGCTGCCGGTCTTGGCGCTCCTGGTGATGGTCTCGATCACGCGCTGGACCTGGTTGTCCTGGACCGCCACCTCGATCTTGACCTTGGGGACGAACTCGATGTTGTACTCTGTCCCGCGATAGGTCTCCTTGTGGCCCTTCTGCCGGCCGAACCCCTTCACTTCCGTCACGGTCATGCCTTGAATCCCGATCTCGATCAGGGCGTCCTTCACCTCATCGAGCTTGAACGGTTTGATCACCGCCTCGATCAGCTTCATAGCTCCTCCGACAATAGCCGTCAGCGTCCAGGTATCAGCTAACGGACTCCCCGATAGAGAACGGTTCGATTGACTGATTGCTGACGGCTCACTGCTGATAGCTGTGTCATGAGTACGCCCGCTCGTTGTGCTGGCTGAGATCCAGACCGATGGCTTCCTCCTCCGGCGACACCCTCAGGCCCACGGCCGCGTCGACGCACCGGAGAATCACATAGGTGCCGATGAACGTGAACGCCGCGACGGCGAGCACCGTGATGCCCTGGATGCCGAGCTGCGCAGCATTGCCGAAGAAGAGGCCATTGGCGCCATGGGGATTGATCGCGGTGGAGGCAAAGAGTCCGGTGGCCAGGATGCCCGTGATGCCGCCGACACCGTGGATGCCGAGGACATCGAGCGAGTCATCATAGCCGATCCGTGCTTTCCAGACAATGGCGATATAGCAGAAGACCGCGGCCACCGCCCCGATCAGGATGGCCGATCGCGGGCCGACGTACCCCGCCGCCGGCGTGATGGTGGCGAGGCCCGCCACGGCGCCCGTCGCCACCCCCAAAACGGTGGGTTTCCCGCGATGGAACCATTCCGCCGCCATCCAGACGATGGCCGCCGTCGCGGCCGCTGTATGCGTCGCCAGGATCGCCGTGATGGCGATGCCGTTTGCCTGGAGCGCGCTCCCGGCGTTGAACCCGAACCATCCGAACCAGAGCAGGCCGGTGCCCAGGAGGGTCAGCGGCAGGTTGTGCGGCGCCATGTTCACCGAGCCGTAGCCGCGGCGCTTTCCCAGGACGAGCGCGCACACGAGCGCGCCGACGCCCGAGCTGATGTGCACGACGGCGCCGCCGGCAAAGTCCAGGGCGCCCATCTTGCCCAGCCACCCGCCTCCCCAGATCCAATGCGCGATCGGGCAGTAGACCAGGGTCGACCACAGCGCGGCGAAGAGCAGGACGGCGCTGAACCGGATGCGTTCCGCGAAGGCGCCGGTGATCAGAGCGGGCGTGATCGCCGCGAACATCAGCTGAAAGACCATGAAGGCCTGGTGCGGGATGGTGGGGCCATAGACCGGGTGCGGCTCGACGCCGACGCCGACCAGCCCCGCCCAGTCCAGCCCGCCGATCACGCCGCCCTTGTCCGGCCCGAAGGCCAGACTGTACCCCCAGAGCACCCAGATCAGGCTGACCAGGCAGAGAATGACGAAGCTCTGCATGATCGTCCCCAGGACGTTCTTGCTCCGCACGAGCCCGCCGTAGAACAGGGCCAGCCCCGGCGTCGTCATCGCCAGGACGATGGCCGAGGAGGCCAGGACCCAGGCCGTGTCCCCCGTATCGATCTTCGGCTGAACCGGAACCGGCACCGCGTCCTGCGCCGAGGCGCCGCCGGCCCATGCCAGCAGGAGGCCGAGGATTCCCGCCCAGGGCAGCGCCCGGATCCCGTTGCGCATGATGGCCTTCATGGTGTCCTCCTCTGGCTCATGTCGGTGCGTTCACACGTGCTGGTAGCCGTTCGTGATCGGCATCCGGCGATCCTTGCCGAACGCCCGATGGGTGATCTTGATGCCGATCGGCGCCTGGCGCCGCTTGTATTCGCTGCGGTCCACCATGGCGATCACCCGGGCCACGACCTCCCGGTCGAACCCCATGTCCACGATCTCCTCCGGGGACCGGTCCTCCTCCACGTACGCTTTCAGGATCGGGTCCAGGACCGCGTACGGCGGCAAACTGTCCTCATCCTTCTGATGCGGCCGGAGTTCCGCGGACGGCGCCCGCTCGAGCGTCCGCTTCGGGATGACCGGGCGTCCTACCTCCCCGGCCCGGTTCCGGAAGCGAGCCAGATCATACACCATCGTCTTGGGTACGTCCTTGATGACCGCGAAGCCGCCCGCCATGTCCCCGTACAGCGTCGCATAGCCAACGCTCATTTCGCTCTTGTTGCCGGTGGTCAGCACGAGGTAGCCGAACTTGTTCGACAGTCCCATGAGAATGTTGCCGCGGATCCGGGCCTGGAGATTCTCCTCAGTCTGATCCGGACGCCGGCCCTTGAAGGCCGCGGCCAACAGGCGGAGGTACGATTTGAACGTGGCGGTGATCGGAATGGTCTGGAGCCGGATACCCAGCCGCCGGACCAGCTCGAGCACATCCTCGCGGCTCTCCCGGGAGGTGTACGGCGACGGCATGAAGACGCCGCGGACATTTCCGGCGCCGAGCGCATCCACCGCGATCACGGCGGTCAGGGCCGAGTCCACCCCCCCGCTCAGGCCGACGACCACCTCTTGGAACCGGTTCTTGCGCACGTAGTCCCGCACTCCCAGCACTAGGGCGCGGTACACCTCGTCGAGCGGGTCCAAGAGCGCGGCCTCCGAGGGGACCAGGCGCGCGCGGGGGCGGGCCGCCGAGACCGTGGTGATCACGACCCGGTCGATGGCGCCGCGGCCGCCCGCCCATTTCTTCCGGGAGGGGGCAACGCGGGAGCGGGCGACCGCCGCCACGTTCAGGTCGGCCAGCAGCAGGTCCTCCTCGAAAGCCTTCCCGCGCAGGATGACGTCCCCCGTCTGATCCAGGATCAGGCTGTTGCCGTCGAACACCAGCTCATCCTGCCCGCCGACCATGTTGGTATAGGTGATGATGGCGCCGTTCTCCCGGGCGCGCGTGGCCAGCATCTGCTCCCGGAACCGGCTCTTGGCGATGTGAAACGGCGACGCATTGATGTTGACGATCACCTCGGCGCCCGCCGCCGCCTGCGCCCGCGTAGGGCCTTCGGGGAGCCAGATGTCCTCGCAGATGTTCACGCCCAAGGCCGTGCCGTTTAGCACCACGACCGGGATGCGCCGGCCGGGGTGGAAGTACCGGCTCTCGTCGAAGACGCCGTAGTTCGGCAGGTACAGCTTGCCGTAGCTCAGCACCACCCGGGCCTCCGCGATGACCGCGGCGGCGTTGTAGAGCTCGTGCCGGCCCGCCGGCACCACCATCGGATGGTCGGCCGTCTCCGAGACGCCGCCCTGCCCCACGTAGCCGACGACGGCGGCCAGCCCCCGGCACTGCCGGACGACGGCCTGGAGGGCCCGCCGGTTCTCCTCGATGAAGCGCGGCTTGAGCAGCAGGTCCTCCGGCGGGTACCCCGTGATGGCCAGCTCCGGGAACACCGCCAGATCGGCCTTGGCTCTCCGGGCCTCCTTCAGCCAGCCGCCGATGCGCCGGACATTCCCCTCCAGATCCCCCACCGTGGGGTTCATCTGGATCATGGCGATGCGGAAGGTGCGCATGTCAGAACGTCTTATACTCGAGCCACTTGCCGTTCAAGGTGATTTTGCACCGGGCTTCGCCCTGGGTGCCCGTCACCCGCTCCATGTCGATCGTGAAATCGATGGCGCTCATGATGCCATCCCCGAACATCTCGTTCGCCATCTCGCGCAGCGCGTCCCCGTACACGCCGATGATCTCCAGCAGCCGGTACCGGAAGGGGTCGGTCGTGTTCGGGAAGTCCATCCGGATCGGAAACTTCGAGAGCGAGCCGGTGGTCTCCGCATCGAGCCCGAGGGCCTGCCCGATTTTCTTGGCCTCGTCCTCGGTGAGCCGGTGATTGCCGGCCAGGGCCGCAGCCACAAAGGTGGGGTTCTTGCCGACCATTGTGGCGAGTTGGGCAAAACCGAGCTTCTTCTCCAGCCGCTTGGCCTTGATGATCTCCTTCGCGTTCTTCCCCTCCATCGGACTCCTCCTTTCGCTGATTCCGTGACGTTAAAAGCGGACGACGAGCGGGTCGCCGGCCTCAGCCGTGGGCCTCTCGTCAGGGGCCCCTCCATGGGCGGCGTGACGCACCAGGAAATGGATGATGTGGTTTCGGATCTTGTAGTAGTGCGGATGCTCGATGATGGTGGCCCGCGCCCGCGGGCGCGGGATCGTCACATCCACGATCTCGGCGATGCGGGCACCCGGGCCGTTGGTCATGAGCATGATCCGGTCGGAGAGCAGAATGGCCTCATCCACGTCGTGCGTGACCATAAAGACCGTGTTTCGCGTCGCGTTCCACATCTGGATGAGCTCTTCCTGGATGACTCCACGCGTCAGCGCGTCGATCTGCGCGAAGGGCTCGTCCAGCAGGAGGACCTTGGGCTCGATGGAAAAGGCCCGGGCTAGGCCCACCCGCTGCTTCATCCCGCCGGACAAGGCCGTCGGCCGTTTGTCGTCAGCCCCCTTCAGGCCCACCAGCTCGATGTACTTCCGGACGTGCGTGTCGAGCCGCTCGCGGTCCCAGTCAGGATAAGCTGCTCGGACCGCGAGCTTGATGTTCTGAAACACGGTCATCCACGGCATCAGGGAGAAGGTCTGAAACACCACCATGCGGTCCAGGCCGGGCCCCGAGACTTCCTTGTTGTTCAGGAGGATGGCGCCCTCCGACATGGTCTCCAGCCCGGCGATGATATTGAGCAGGGTGGTCTTGCCGCATCCGGAATGTCCAATCGTGGTGACGAACTCTCCCTTGTCGATCTTCAGGGTGACATCCTTGAAGACGCAGACCTGCCCGTTCCCGGAGGGGTTCGGAAAGTACTTGGTCACATGATCGATCTCGAGAAATGCCATGATTACTCCTGATAGGTGACCAGGCCGGCCAGCTTGTTGAAGCCGCTGTCCAGGATCACGCCCACCACACCGACCACCAGGATGGCGAAGATGACGCCGGCAATATCGAGATTATTCCATTCGATCCAGCTCAGATAGCCGACCCCCAGCTCGCCCAGGAGCATCTCGGCGGGGACGACCGCCACGAGGGCGCTGCCGAAGGAAATGCGCAGGCCTGCGACGATGGCCGGCGCCGCGCCCGGCAGGACCACGCGGTACAGCCGTTCGAACCAGGACAGCTGCAGAATAGCGGCGACGTGCAGATAATCCTTCCGCAACGAATTCACGCCGAAGGCCGTCGTGGCGAGCGTCGGCCAGAGCGACGCCATGAACACCACGAGCACGGCCGTCCACTTGGGGTCCTTGACCGTATAGAGGAGCAGCGGCATCCAGGCAAGCGGCGAGATCGGCTTCAGGATCTGGATGTACGGATTCACCGCCCGGAACAGGACCTTGTTCAACCCCAACACCACGCCCGCAATGATGGCCACGACGGAGGCCGCCAGAAACCCGCCGGCGAACCGCGTGACGGTGTACAGCACCAGCCATGCGATGCCGTGGTCGTTGGTCCCTTTCTTGATGAAGGCCTCGCCGAGCTCCTCCCGGGCTTTGTGCAGGACCGCCAGCGGTCCGGGCACGCCCTTCACCTTTTCCTTTTCCGGATTCCAGGCGTACCCGCCGTCCGGGGTCCGCACGATGTCCCCGTTGAACTCCATCGTCTGCAGCTCGGCCTCGCTCAGGCCCTTGGGGTCGAAGGCCTGCCGGAGCGTGAAGAGATGCCAGGCCACCAGAAACACCACGAGCAGCGTGCCCGAGATGATCCATGCGTCCTTTCGCGCCGTCATCGTCCCGCCGTGCTCCTTCCTGACTCCTTAGACCATGCTGTGGATCTTGAAGCTCTTCGCATAGGCGTCGGCCTGGGCCGGGTCGAAGACCTTTCCCATGATCGTATGCTTGGTGGTCGTCGTCTTGTGCGTGGGATAGCCGAGCTCCTTGGCGATCTTGTCGCACTCCGCCGCCAGGTAGACCTGCTCCGCGACGGCCTTGTAGTTCACGTCGCCCTTGATGTGCCCCCACCGCTTCATCTGGGTCAGGATCCACATGGCCATCGAATGCCACGGATACGGATCGAAGTCGATCCGATCCGGTACCTTCTGGATGTTCCCCAGGCCGTCGGCATACGTGCCGGTGAGCACCTGCTCCAGGACGATCACCGGCTGGTTGAGGTAGTTGGTCGGCGCGATCGCGGCCGCGATCTCCTTGCGGTGCGCCGGGTCGGAGGCATAGTGCGTCGCGTCCACGATCGACTTGAACAGGGCGTTGAAGGTGTTGGGATTCTGCGTGGCGAACTCCTTGGAGATCGTGAACGCGCAGCAGGGATGCCGGTCCCAGATCTCCTTGGATAGCTTGTAGATGAAACCGACGTTCTCGTACACCGCCCGCTGGTTGAAGGGGTCGGGGGCGAGGTACGCGTCCACGTTCCCGGCCTTCAGGTTCGCGACCATCTCCGGCGGCGGCACGACGCGGATCTGCACGTCCTTGTCCGGATGCACCCCGCCCTCCGCGAGGAAGTACCGGAGCAGGTAGTTGTGCATCGAGTAGTCGAACGGGACGCAGAACCGGAAGCCCTTCATGTCGGCCGCCTCTTTGACGGCCTTGTGCTTGATGTGGAGCGTGATGGCCTGTCCGTTGATGTTCTCCACGGCCGGCATGTAGAACGGGACCGGCACGGACCCGGCCCCCAGCGTGATCGCCAGCGGCATAGGCGTCAGCATGTGGGCCGCATCCACCTCCTTGTTGATGGCCCAGTCCCGGATCATGGCCCAGCCCGCCGCCCGCTTCACGGTCGCGTTCAGGCCGTGTTTCTTGTAGAACCCCAACGGCTCGGCCATGATGATCGGCGTCGCGCAGGTGATGGGAATGAAGCCGATGCTCAGGTCCTTCTTCTCGATCTTGCCGACCGGATCGGCCGCAAACGCCTTGAGCCTGCCGAGCGGGAACAGGTCGCTGACCAGCGCCGACAAGGTCGCCGCCCCGAGGCCTGCCAGAAATTGCCGCCGCGACGGCTCGGCGGAGCGCAGGACCGCCCCGATCACCGACCGTTCCAGCGTCCGATCGAAATATTCTTCGGATGACAGTGCGGATGGCGGAACGCGTTCCGGATCATGGCTGAGATGGTGTGTCATAGCCCCTCCTTGGGGTGGCAGCGGGCGCACCCCTCTTCCCGATCAGTGTAGAAACAAGAAAGGCGCCGGCACGTGAAGAGACTCCGATGGGTCTCTCCGCGCTGGCGCCCTTGCCAGAGGCGGGCCGACCTCCTTATCGGACCGCGGTCACGGGCGGACGGACATCACCGAAAAAAAAAGCCCCCGCTCCTTCCCGAAGCGAGGACTTCATCGTCCGTCCAATATCGTAGAGACGTCGTTGTCTCCGGTGCAGAAAAACCTATAGCATCGGGGCTGGAACGGTGTCAAGGCCTTTTTTCTTCGGCCCGCATCTCGATCTCTCCCGCGAGGAGGACCGCCTCGGCGATCTCACGGAGGGACTTTCTCAAGTCCATGCTCCGGCGTTGCATGAGGCGGAACGCCTCTTCTTCCGTGAGCTTTTTGGACCGCATCAGATAGCCCTTGGCGCGCTCCACGAGCTTGCGGACCGCCAGCGCCTCCTGCATCTCAAAGGACTTCTCCTGCAGCGTGGCGTGCTCGATCGCGATCGCCGCCTGATTGGCGATGGCCTGCAGGACCTTGACCTCTTCGGCGGTAAAGGCATGGGGGACCGACGTATAGCTGTTGATCACGCCGACCGCCTTGTCCCGGATCATCATCGGGACCGACAGCAGGGAGCACAACCCCTCTTTCCGGGCGATCTCTGGAAACAGATAGTCCTGCTCCTTGGTCACATCGGCGACGATGATCGGCCGGCGCTCCTGCACCGCCCGGCCGCTGATGCTCTGCCCGACCTTGAGGCTCGGCTTGCGGCGGTACTGCTCGCTCAGGCTCTGGGTGGCCGCGATGCGAAGCTCGCCCTCGGCGTCGAGCAGCCGGATCGAGCAGATCTTGGAGTTCATCATCTGCGCGGTCATGGTCACGATGAGATGGAGCACGTCGTCGATCAGCCGGTTGGACGCCACGGTCTCGGAGACCTGCGACAGCGTCTCGACCTGCAGGGCCTTGCGTTTCACCTCGTCATGGACCCGCGCGTTCTCGATGGCGCCGCCGACCTGATTCGCGATGGTCGAGAGCAGGGCCAGCTCGTCGGGGCGGTACCGCCGGGGGCGTTTGTGCTGCACGTTGATCACCCCCACCACCTCCTTTTTGGCCATGATGGGCAGCGACACGAACGCCTGGTAGCGGTCCTCGGGCAGGTTGTGGAAGAACTTGAACCGGGGATCATCGCTGGCGTTGCTGGGGATGATCACGCGCGTGCGTTCGCGGGCCACCCAGCCCGTGATGCCCTCGCCCAGGCCGATGGTGATGCGCCCGATCAGCCTGGGATGGGGATTTTTCGACGCGCGTAGGATCAGCTCTTCCCGGCTGTCCGACAGGAGGTAGAGCAGGCACGCATCGGCCCTGGTGACCTCCACGACCACCTCGACGATGTGCCTGAGCACCGATTCGAGGTCCAGCGTGCTGCTGATGGATTCGCTGATCCGGTGCAGCACCTCGACCTCGCGGGTCTTCTCGCGGAGCGCCTGGTCGAGGGCCTGGACCGATTGCGTGCGTCTGGTCGCCATCCGATGCCTATCGCCGCCGGGGCTTCGCCCGGTGGAGGCCGGCAAACCACCGCCGGAAGGCGGCCTCGTCCAGCGGAGCGACGGTCACGCGCCCGATCTGCTCGGGGAGCACGCAATAGACCGTGTGGCCGGACACCTTCTTGTCGTGCTGCATGGCCTTCCACAGCTCCGTGCACGCGACGTCGGGCAGGGCATCCGGCAGGCCTGCCTTGCGGACGAGCGCGCGCTGGCGCGACACCGCGTCCTCCGGGCAGAGCCCGAGCCAGTGTGCGAGCGACGCTTCCTGGACGATCCCGATCGCCACCGCTTCGCCGTGGACCAGCCTGCGGTAGCGCCCGAGGGACTCGAGCGCATGGCCGATCGTATGGCCGTAGTTGAGGATGCGCCGCCGGTCCGATTCGTGCTCGTCCGCCGACACGACCCCCGCCTTGATCTGGCAGGACCGGACGATGATCCGCATCACCGCCTCCGGCTCCATGTCCAGGAGCGCGTCCATGGAGCGCTCCAGGAAGACAAACAGCTCCGGATCGGCGATGACCCCGTATTTGATGACCTCGGCGAGTCCCGCCACCCATTCCCGGCGCGGGAGGGTGCGCAGCGTCTCGGGATCGACGAGCACGAGACGGGGCTGATGGAACGCCCCGATCAGATTCTTCCCGACCGGGTGGTTCACACCGGTCTTGCCCCCGACGCTCGAGTCGACCTGCGCGACGAGCGTGGTCGGGACTTGAATGAGCGGAATGCCCCGCGCGTACACGGCCGCGGCGAACCCGGCGAGGTCCCCGATCACGCCGCCGCCCAGCGCCACGAGGCCCGACCCCCGCTCGAACCGCCTGCGGGCCAGCACATCCAGGACCTTCGAGACCTGCTGCAGCGTCTTGGCCCGCTCCCCGCCGGGAATCCGGATCAGGTGCGGCTCCATGCCGGCGGCCCGCAGCGATCCCACCACCCGCTGCCCGTAGCGCCGACCGACCCTCTCGTCGGTCACCACCGCCACCTGCCCGCTCAACCCCAAGCCCGTCAGGCGCCCGCCGATCTCGGCGAGCGCGCCCGGCTTGACGACGATGTCATAGCTCCGCGAGCCCAGGGAAACTGTGACGGACTCTTCAATCATCACGCTCATGACGCCCTGCCGGATGGACTGTGGATTATCGCGCGAATCTGCGGGCGTCTGCAATGGCAGGCAGGGCGCCGCGAGGGGGCTGCAGGGACCGGCGGAGAGGTCAAAACGAGTCCACGTACGCCTGATACGACGCGAAATTCCGCTTCATCTCCTCCAGGCTGTCGCCGCCGAACTTCTCGATCAGGGCATTGGCCATCTCGAACGCGACCACCGCCTCGCCGACGACCCCGGCGGCCGGGACCGTGCAGATGTCGGACCGCTCCACGGTCGCCTCGAAGGGCTCCTTGGTCTCGATGTCCACGCTCTTCTTGGGGCTGTACAGCGTCGAGATCGGCTTCATCGCCACGCGCAGCACGATCGGCTCGCCGTTGGTGATCCCGCCCTCGAGCCCGCCGGCATTGTTGGTCTTGCGGATGAACCCCTTGCCGTCGTGTTCGTAATAGATGTCGTCATGCACCTCGGAGCCGAACCGGCGCGCCGCCTCAAACCCCATCCCCACCTCCACGCCCTTCATCGCCTGGATGCTCATCAGGGCCATGGCCAGGCGCGCGCCGAGGCGGCGGTCCCACTGCGCGTAGCTGCCCAGCCCGATCGGGGGCTTCATCACGACGACCTCGAAGACCCCGCCGAGGGTGTCGCCCTGATGTTTCGCGGTGCGGATCTTCTCGATCATGGAGGCCCCTGCCGCCTCGTCGGGGCAGCGCACCTCGGAGGTCTCCGCCCGCTCGTAGGCGGCCATCGGGTCCTCGCACCGCCCGGCCGCCACGCCGCCGATCTCGACCGTATAGCTCACCACCCGCATCCCGAAGTGGCGCAGCAGGGCCTTGGCGACGCCGCCGATGGCCACCCGGATGGCGGTCTCGCGGGCGCTGGCTTTCTCGAGCACGTTCCGGATGTCGCGGTGCCCGTACTTGATCGCGCCGACCAGGTCCGCGTGCCCCGGGCGTGGGCGGGTGACCACTTTGTGCGCGGGCACCGGGCCGGGCTCGACCGCCATCACCTCTTTCCAGTTCTCCCAGTCCTTGTTGGCGATCAGCAGCCCGAGGGGATTGCCCAGGGTCAGGCCCTTGCGCACCCCGCAGGCGAATTCGACCCGGTCCTCCTCCAGCCGCATGCGGCCGCCGCGGCCGTAGCCCTTTTGACGCCGGGCCAGATCGTGGTTGATCATCTCGGCGGTCAGCGGCAGGCCGGCCGGCACGCCCTCGAGGACGGCAAGCAGGTACTTGCCGTGCGATTCGCCGGCATTCAGATAGCGCAGCATGTCACTCCTGAGGGATCAGCTCTTGACGATGGTGGGCGTGAGAAAGATCAACAGCTCCTGCTTGGCCACGTTCTCGTCTTTCTTCTTGAACAGCCATCCCAGGATGGGAATGCGGGACAGGTACGGAATCCCCGCGACGTTGTTGATCTGGGAATCCACGAAGATCCCCCCGATGACCGTGGTCTCGCCGTCCCGGACCAGCACCTGGGTCGTCGCCTCGCGCTTGTCGATGCTGGGACCGGCCGGGTTGCTCCGGGCGCCCACCGCGTTCCGCGTCGCCCTGATCTTCAGGAGCACCAGCTTCCGCTCCGCGGTCGGGTCCTGGTAGGTGATCTGCGGCGTCACCTGCAAGGTGAGGTTGGCGTCCACGAAGGTGGTCTGCGTACCCTGAAGGGAGGTCGTCTGGAACGGGATGGATTCTCCCTGCTCGATCTTCGCCTCGCGCTTGTCCAGCGTGATGATCTTAGGGGCCGCGATCACCTTTGTCAACCCGAGGAACTCGCCGGCCGAGATGCGCAGGTCCAGCGCCGTCCCGTCCTGCGTGAGGCGTCCGAACGTGAAGCCGGCCGCCGGAATCTGGGCGATGCCCGAGACCGCCGCCGGCAGGTTGATCAGGAAATTGGTGTCCTGGCTGCCCTGCGGGGTCTGCGCCCCGAAGTTGCCGGAGTTGCCCGTGATGAAGCTCGCCGCATTGCCGCTCTGCATCGTGTTGCGGTTCGCGAGGCCCCACTGGATGCCGAGCGAGCGCGTATAGGCGGTGTCGGCCTGCACGATCCGGGCCTCGATCTGGACCTGGGGCACCTCGATGTCCAGGTTGTCGACGAGCTTGGTGAATTGGGCGACACTCGGCTCCGTGTCCTGGATCACAAGGGTGTTGGTGCTGGCGTTGACCGTGAGCTGGCCGCGGGGGCTCAGGTACTTCTGCAGCGTGACCTGAATCTCCTGGGCGCTGACGTTCTTCACGTACAGGACCTTGGTGACGAGGTCCGCCGCCTTGTTCTTAGTCTCTTTGACCTTCGCTTCCTCCTCCTGCTGGCGGGAGATGTTGGACATCGTGTCGATCCACACGATGGACCCTTCCCGGATCATGCCGAGGTTGTTCATCCGGAGCAGGATCTCCAGCGCCTGATCCCACGGCACGCTCATCAGGCGGATGGTCACCTTGGCCTTGACGCCCTCCCCGACGACGATGTTGAACCCGCTGACCTCCGCAATCAGCCGCAGGACATTCCCGATGTCCGCGTTCTGGAAGTCCAGCGAGATCCGGCGCCCCGTGTACCGCGGGCCCCCCGGCTCCTCCCCCTGCGGCGCGGGCTTGCCGCCACCCGGCAGCCGCTGCGCCTGCTGAATCAAGGCCAGGCGCTCGGGGAACGGCACCCGGCCGGCCGGCACGAAGCGGACCCGGTCGCCGCCCTCGCGGGGCGCGGCGGGACCCGGCTCCCGCGCCTCGGCCTGCCTCGTCTCCTCCGCGCGCTCCGGCTCCGTCGCGACCAGGCGCACCGCCAACCGCTCGCTGCTGCTCTGGACGCTGTATTTCACCGGCCGGAGCAGGTCCAGCACGAGCCGCACCTTGTGGGAGTGATGCCCGATCCTGATCTGCTTGAGCACCGGATGGTCGACGGGGAGGACCTGCAGCCGGCTCAGCGAGGCGACATTCACAAGGTCCACGATCACCCGGTCGGAGTTCAGCGGTTTGACGTCGTAGGTGAATTCGCCGTCCCCCCGCAGGACCACCGTGATCTCGCCGTCGCCGCGCTGGACATCCACCTTGGTCAAGGTCCTAGCCGGCGCCGACGCGGCCGGCCCCGCCGGCATCGCCCCGTCGTCGGGCGGGTCGTCGGCCGCCGCGCGTCCCTCCGCGCCCGCCTGCTTGGAAAATTCCACGATCAGCCGCCCCTGCTCCGTCCGGATCTCGGGTTTGACCGGGACGGAGAGCATGAAGGTGAGCTGCACCGCGGCCCTTGGCTCGGAGACTCCCACGGGCACGACCTGGAGCAGCGGCGGCTTGTTGATATCCAGGGGCTGAAGGCCTTCGCCCTTGACGAGGCCCGGCAGCTCCACCGTGACGCTGGAGGGCGCCACGCTCGCCGAGACTGAGTAGCTCAGCGCCCGCCCCCCCTCCACCTCGACCCGGACGCGGTCCGGAAGATCGCTGACCGCCAGCGTGTCCAGCACCGCCAGCGCGGCGCCCGGATTGCCGTCCTGGGTGGAGACGTGCGTGCAGGAGAGCACGGCCAGGAGCACCGCGGCTGCGAGCAGCCCGTCCCTCATCCGCCCTGCGTTCCGGCCGGTCATTCCGTTCGCTCCTTGCCTCGAAGCGGGATCACATGCTCGCGCACCAGCTTCTTCCCGTACAGATCGGTGAAGCGCTCTTCCACCGTGATGCCGCTCTCGGAAATCGCTGTGACGACGCCGTTGTTCGGCCCGATCACGGTCCCGCGGTTCACGGTGTATCCCTTCCCATCCGGCGTCTGGACCATCGCGCTGTACCCAAACCCGCCCCAGATGACCCCGATCAGCGTGACTTCCGTCAGCGTGACGCGCTGGAGAGGCGGCAGGGCGATGTCGGCCTCGCGCGACGTGCCGGCCTCCCGGAGCACCGGGGCGAAGGGATCACGCCTGCCGAGCGGATTGTACGAGTAAGGGCCCGGCGGAGCCGGCGGGACGCCGGAGTCCAGGGCCGCCGCCATGGTATTGGAGAGCGCGGCAAGATGGACCGACCGGGCTGGCCGCGAGAGATCGCCCACCGCCGGCGCGCCTTCCGCCATCGCCGGCATCTCGGCCGGGAGCCCCGCGCGGAAGGTCCGGTCGTCCACCTCGGCGAAATTGGCCCCGAGCGCAGCGACATGCTTCCGGACCAGTCTCCTTCCCTGCTGGTCGGTCACCCGCTCCAGGATCGTGATGGTATCCTCCGAGATGGCGGTCACGACACCGTTGTTCGGCCCCACCAGGCTGCCCGGTTGGAGCGTGTACCCTTTGCCGTCAGAGGTCTGCACCACGGCCTTCGAGCCGAACCCGCCCCAGATCACGCCGGTCACGGTCAGGCTGCCGAGGGGTACCCGCTGCAAGGGAGGCCGGTCCCGGCCGGCCTGCCGCAGCCGCTCCATGACCGGCATGAACGGATCCCGCCTCGCGCCCGGGACGTAGGCATGCCCGGACGGTTCGGCAGCCGCCAGCGCCGCGGCCGGAGGCGGCACGAGAGTCGGCGCGCCCGTTTGCGCCCCCACGGGGGGGATTCCCAACGCACAGGATGCCGCGAGCAGCCAAAAGGCGGCTGAGCGCGGATGGCCGACGCCGGTCACGTCAGGGTTTCCCGGGAACGGCTTTTTGCTCAAGCGGCGCCACATAGGCAGTCAATTCGAACACGGTCTGGACCACCACCCGGTCTTTCTCGATGGTCGGCGATCCCATACGGATATCCGAGACGTTGACGATCTGAGGCAGCTTGTTGATCTTGTCGAAGAACGTAGCCACCGTGTGGTACGTGCCGGCCACCTCGACGCTGACCGGCAGCCTCACGAACAACTTGGAGCCGTCCTCCGCGCGGTTACCCGGCTTCCAGAGCTTGAAGTCCAGCCCGATCTCCGCTCCGAGATTGGAGACCTGCTTGAGCAGCGAGGCCACCTCCTGCTCGGGCGGGAGCTGGCCCCGCTTGGTGTCCAGCTCATCCTGGAGCTGCTTGGTCGCCAGCGCCAGCACGTCCATCTGCTTCGCGATCCGGCGCTGGATCTGGATCTCGTCATCGAGCTTGGCGATGTCCTGCTGCAGGGTCTCGATGCGCTCCGTGTCCGGCAGAAAGACCAGATTGTAGAACCCGGCCCCGATTCCGCCGACGATCACCCCCAGGAGCAGGACCTTCTGGAAACCGGGGATGGTGGCGAGCGCGTCCAGGTTGAGTTTCGGGAGCTGCATGTCAGGCCTTTTGCGTCAGATTGACTCTGAACTGGTAGACAGTGATCTTGGCCTCCAGCCCGGAGCGGGTCTCCAGCAGCCGCACCTGGCTGAAATAATCCGTCTTCTTGAGATTGGAGACGAATTCCACGACGTCGTCGTTCGTCAGCGCGCGCCCTTCCACCTCCAGCTCGTTCCCCTTCGCGTGCAGCCGCACCAGCCAGATCTTCAGCGGCTCCAGGCTCTGACTGACGTAATCGAGCGCCTTGACGGGACCTCCCTGGTCACGTTTCAGCTGATCGATGATGCGATTCTTGTCCTCGAGCGACTTCTTTTTCTGCTCGAACTCCGACAGCTGCTTCGTCTTCTCCTTCAGCGACGCGAGCTGTTTCTCCTTGTCCGATTTGTCGCGCTCGTAGGCCTCCAGCTCATGGCTCAGGCTCACCCAGAGATAGCCGCAGCCGCCCGCGCTCAGGAGGATGACGATCAGCCCGACGGCCGCTTCCATCTGGACGGACCGTCGCTTTTTCTCCCGCTTGGGGCGGCCGGACTTGAGGAGATTGATTTTGACCATGCGCGTTCCCTACCGATCGCCGACCTTGCGCAGCGCCAGTCCGACACCCACGGCCGCCATCGGCGCATGCTCCCGCAGGACTTCGGCCTCCACGTTCGCCTCGGAGGTATCCAGCCGGCTAAACGGATTGACCAGATCGACGTCCACGCCCACGCGTCCCGCGAGCTGACCCGCCAGCCCCGCCACCTTTCCCCCGCCGCCGCAGAGGAGGATGCGGTGGATTTCCCCGCCGGGGATGCTCGACCGCACAAAATCCAGCGTCTTAGCCAACTCGGTGGACACCTCGGTGTTCATCCGCTCCAGGACCGTTTCGACGGTCTCCCGGTCGACGCCCTCAAAGCGCTCCCCCTTCTTGGCAGCCTCGGCGTCCTCATGGGCCGACCCCGACACGCGCTGCAAGGCCTCGGTGTACCGGTTGCCGCCGATCGAGACGTCGCGGGTGAAGAGGCCCGCCCCGGCTTTCAGGACATTGATGTTCGTCACGCTCGCCCCGATATTGATCAGTGTGACGATCTCGTCCGCCTTCGCATCGTAATTCACGGCGTACATGTTCTCGACGGCGAAGGCGTCGACGTCCACGACGCAGGGAACCAGCCCGGCCTCCTTCACCAGTTCGCTGAGCTCCGTCAGTTTTTCCTTCTTCGCGGCCACCAGCAGGAGGGCCATGCGGGGCTCTCCCTCCGGCGACGGCTCCGAGGGGTTGACGATGTGAAAATCCAGGTTCACGTCGGTGATGTCGAACGGGATGTGGTGCTCCGCCTCCGCGCGGATCTGATCCTCCAGCTGCTCCTCCGACATGACAGGCACGGTGATCTTCTTGACGATGACCGAATGGCCCGAGATCGACAACGCCACGTTCTTCACGGTCACCTGCTGCTCGGCGAGCAGCTCCTTGATCGCCTCGACGACGCGGCCGGTGTCCATGATCGTCCCGTCCACGATCAGCTCCGGCTCCAGGAGCCTGACGCCGAATTTCACCAGCTTGTACCGGCCCTTGGTCTCCTTGACCTCGACCAGCTTGATGGCGCTCGAGCCGATATCGAGCCCGAGCAGTTGCCTGCCGCTTCCCGTGAGGGCCGCGACACCCTGGCTGAGCAGCTGTGTGAGCGGGGGCAGTCGCACGGCTTCTACACGACCATGCGGTTCTGGATGATCCGCTTGATCTCTTCGATGTTCTCGAGCGTGTACAGTCTCCAGTTCCGCCAGTCGCGCGGGGGGCCCGTGATCCGTCCCTCGCGTTCCCAGCGAAATAAGGTCGCCTTGGAGACATCGAACAATGTGCAGACTTCGTAGGTTTTGTACCGCTTTTGGGGCACCAACTTCATCGTCCCGACACCCGTGTTGGCCGCGCTCCGCGCGCGGAATCCTGCGTGCGAGTAAGTATAGTTAATATACCGGACCTGTCAAGGAACATACGGAATGTCCGTCGGCTGAAAACCCGCGCCATGCGCGAGGCGCAGAGGCCCGGAGGTGCGGGCGGAAGACGGTCCGGGAGGGTCAGGCGCGGTGGAGATCGCGATGTCGGATGGCGGCGTCATAGCCGAGGCTGGCGAACCGGTCCCGCAGCCTGCCGGCGATCGCGACCGACCGGTGGCGGCCCCCCGTGCAGCCGAGCGCCACGGTCAGGTAGCTCCGGCGTTCCCGCTCGAACAACGGGATCAGGAATTTGAAGAGACGCTCAAGATGCTCGAGAAAGGCCACGGTTTCCGGATCATCCAGCACGTAGGACTGGACCGTCGGGTGCTCCCCAGTGAGCGGCTGCAGATGCGGCACGAAGTTGGGATTGTGGAGGAAGCGGACGTCGAAGACGAGGTCCACGTCGTACGGCACGCCGTACTTGTACCCGAAGGTGACCAAGGCGATGCTCAGTCGCTGGCTGTGATCATCCAGGTACTGACGGGCCAGGAGCGCTTTGAGGTCATGCACGGTGAGATCCGAGGTGTCAATGATCCGATCGGCGCGCTGCCGCAACTCCAGGAGACGCTCACGCTCCAGCTTCACGCCCTCGAGCACCGTGGTGTGCGGGGCCAGCGGATGGGGACGGCGCGACTCGGAGAACCGGCGGACGACTACCTCATCCTTGGCCTCCAGAAACACCAGCTCCACCGGGTAGCCCAGCGCCCGGAGTCGGTCCAAGTTGTCGAAGAAATCCGCGAAGAACCCCCGCTCCCGGATGTCGATGCCCAGCGCGACGTTTTTCACCTCTGCGCCCCGCTGCATGCAGAGCTCCGCGAACTTGGGCAGCAGCGCGGGAGGAAGATTGTCGACGCAGAAGAACCCCAGGTCCTCCAGGCACTTGATGGCGTGGGTCTTTCCCGACCCGGAGAGCCCGCTGATGATCACGAGGCGAAGCGGCAGCATGGCATCCCCTGGTCAGGACGGCTGAGGATCGAGCAGTTCGATCCCCCCGTTGTCGAGCCGCCGGAGCACTTGGACGCGCTCCGTCGATGCATCGACGAACATGACGAAGGCCGACGGCGCCGCGGGCAGAGTCTCCGCCGCCTCCCGCACGGTCAGCCGCGGCGCTGGCACCCGGAGCGACCGGATGCTCGGCGCCGCCTCACGGGCGCGCGCGCCCGGCGCCGGCCGCGTCCGGACGCTGCCCCTGGGCTTGTGGTTGGAGAGGATTTCCTTGCGCTTCCGGATGCGCCGGCCCATCTGATCGAACACCCGGTCGAGCGAGGCGTACATTTCGTCCGTGGATTCCTTGCCCTGGATCACCCGGCCGTTGACCGTCAGGATCACCTCCGCGGTGTGACGGTATTTCTCGACGCCCAGGATGACTTGCGCCTCGTCGAGCTTCAGCCCGTACCGGTCCAGTCGCTGCATCCGGGTGTCGATGTACCGCCGCAGGGCCTCGGTGACGTCGACGTGGCGGCCGGTGATGGTAAGTCGCACGGTTAAAAGAACCGCTTCCGTTGGCGGGCCGGCGGAATGTTCACTTCCGAGCGGTACTTCGCGACGGTCCGCCTGGCGATCACGATATGCTCGCGCTGGAGCCTGGCCACGATCTCCTGGTCGTTCAGCGGGTGCTGGGCGTCTTCCTCCGCCACCATCTTCCTGATCAGCTCGCGGACCGTCGTGGAGGACAATTCATCGGCCTCCTGGTCGGATCGCTGGATGCCGGCGTTGAAGAAAAACTTCAGCGGCAGCATGCCCTGCGGGCAGTACAGGTACTTGTTGGCGGTGACCCGGCTGATCGTGGATTCGTGCATCCCGATGTCCTCCGCCACCTGCTTCAGCACGAGGGGCCTGAGATGCTCGATCCCCTTCTCGAAGAAGCTCTCCTGGAATTTGACGATGCTCTGGACGACTTTCACGATCGTCCGGTTGCGCTGCTCGATGCTCCGGACGATCCATTGGGCCCCGCGCAGCTTTTCCTCCAGGTACGCCCGGGTGCCGTCGGAATTGCTGGCCCGGTTCCCCATCAGGCGCTTGTAATAGGAGCTGATGCGAAGCCGCGGGAGGCCGTCTTCGTTCAGGAACACCCCCCACTCCCCCTCGCTCTTCATCACGAAGACATCCGGCACGACTACGTGGTTGTCCGCGGTGAAATACGGCCGGCCGGGCTTCGGCTCCAAGCCCTCGATCACCCGGATGGCCTCACAGACCTCCTGGAGCGTGACGCCCAGAGCCTTGGCGATCCGGTCGTAGCGTTTCTTCTCCAGATCCTTGAGGTGATTCAGCACGATGGCTTCGACCACGGACGCCGTCCCCGAGATGCCCCGTAACTGCCTCCGCAGGCCGCGGCTGAGATGCCGGACCTGGATCAACAGGCATTCTTGCAGGTCGCGGCAGCCGACTCCCGCCGGGTCGAAGGTCTGCACGTACTCGAGGACCGACTCCACGGTTTCGACGGGCACCCCCGCATCCGTTGCGATCTCCGCCAGCGGCGTGCGCAGATAGCCGTCGTCGTCGATGTTCCCGATGATGATGCGGCCGACCGCCTTGTGCTCATCCTTCAAGTCGCACAGGCCCAACTGCCAGAGCAGATGGTCCTCGAGCGACGTCGGTTTGGCCAGCGTTTGCTCGTACGAGGCGTATTCTTCCTGGGAGGCGGAGGGATAGTCTCTCGGCGCGGTCAGGCGGTCGTTCTCGTAGTAGTCCTCCCACTCCGCGGGGGACAGGTCTTCGACCCGTTCGGACCCGTCCGCCGGGGTCTCATCCGTCTCGCCGCCTTCCGGCTGGTCGATGCCGGGCTTCTCCTCGCCTTCTTCGCTGCTGGCGCTGTCGCCGGCCTCGGCCTCCGCCTCCGCCTGCAACTCCTCCAGCAGCGGGTTTTCCATCAGCTGTTGCGTCAGCATCTGCTGGAGCTCCAGCCTGGAGAGCTGCAGGAGCTTGATCGCCTGCTGCAGCTGCGGCGTCATGATGAGCTTCTGGGTCAGGCGCAGACCCAGCCGCAATTTCATATCGGCTCTAGTCACGAGTGATCCCGTCCAGCCTGAACCGCTCCCCGAGATAGATCGTCCGGGCCTTCGGGCTGTTGACGATGGTCTCCGGAGACCCGGCCTCGAGAATCGCGCCCTCGTTGATGATGTAGGCGCGATCCGTGATGGACAGGGTCTCCTGGACGTTGTGATCGGTGATCAGGATGCCGATCTGTTTCTGCTGGAGCCTGGTGACGATCTGCTGGATGTCGCCAACGGCGATCGGATCGATGCCGGCGAACGGCTCGTCCAGCAGTAGAAACCGCGGACGCGTCACCAGGGCCCGCGTGATCTCCAGCCGGCGCCGTTCCCCGCCGGAGAGGGAATAGGCCTTGGAGCGGCGCAGCGGCGCGAGGTCCAACTCCTTGAGGAGCACTTCGAGCTGGACGGCCCGGTCCTCGCGCGACAGGTCTTGCATCTCCAGGATGGCCAGGATGTTCTCCTCGACCGAGAGGCGCCGGAACACCGAGGACTCCTGGGGCAGGTAGCCGATTCCCCGGCGGGCACGCCTGAACATCGGCAGCTCGGTGATGGGCTCGCCATTGAGGAGGATGTCCCCCTTGTCGGGCCGGCAGAGCCCCACCATCATGTCGAAGATGGTGGTCTTCCCCGCCCCGTTGGGGCCGAGCAGCCCCACCACCTCTCCAGCATGCACCTCCACGCTCACGCCCTTCACGACATCCCGGCCCTTGAAGCCTTTCCAGAGCTCATGCGCCCGCAGGGACAGCGATCCCGCGGTGCCGGCCCCTCCCGGCGCCTGGGCACGCGCACCCGGCCGAGCGCCCACCGTCATCGGGCCGGACCCTCCGAATCAATCGTTACGCGCGTCTGGCCCTCCACCACGCTGCGATCGTCGGCCAGAAACATCGTCATCTTCTCGCCGCTCACCCGCGTGCCCTTCTGATACGCCACCGGATCACCGGTCAGGACGATCTTTTTTTCGTCCTCATAGTACACCGCTTTCTGGCATTCGGCCCGCCCTTCGGCCTTCTCGATGGTCACACGCCCGAGCGCCTCAATCATGCTCACGGACCGGTTCGACATGGTCGGAAGACTCTCCCCTCCCTTGTCCGGTGTCCGGCCATTGGCCTGCACCTGTTTGTCGGCGCCGGCCGGGGCCGCCGCCTGCCTGAAGAAGACCACCATGGTGTCCGAGCGGACCGTCAGGGTGCCCCTGGTCATGACGACGGCGCCCTCGAAGATCGCTTTGCCTTCCTGGTTCCGGACGGTCATGGTTCGCGCGGTGATGGTGGTGTTCTCGGCGGGTGGTTTGGCGGGCCGCTCGGCGGCATAGCCGGCGGCAGTCACCATCAGGACGATGGAGACGCCCGCTGCGCTAGAGAATTTCCAGGTGGACATCTTCGAGGACCTTGAACTCTTCGGAATCCAGCTTGCCCACGAGGCCGCGTCCGGTGAGCGTCATCCCCTGTCCCGAGATGGTCACGGGGTCCTGGGTGCTGATCTCCCGACGCTCATCCTCCCAGGTGAGGTGATTGGTATGGATCGTGTACCCGTTCTGCAGCTGGATGGCAATCAGCCCGGTCCGCTTGGCCAGCATGAAATCCCGGCTGGCCGTATTGATCGTGCCCTCGTCGCCCTCCAGCGTCAACTCACGACCGTTCGGGCCGTACAGGGTGACCTTCACCCGGTCCAGCACGGCGCGGTTCTCCGATTCGAAGACCCGTCCGTGCTCGGCCAGCACCTCCCACTGCACGACTCCGGCTTTGGACTGGGTGAACCGGAACCGGTCAAGGCCGGCGTCGGCACGTTGCAAGGCCGCCGACTCGGTCTTGGTGCTGGGCGGCGCGGTCTCCGTGCGTGTCGTCAAGAGGTACACGAGGAAGGAGGTCAGGACCAGGCTGACGGCCAGCAGGCCGCGACGGAGCCACCGATGCCACACAAGGACACCAAATCAAGCATTTAGCGCGGGGGTCAAACGGGCATGATAGTAGCATAGGGCGGTAGGCAAGTAAACACGGGGACGACGGGAAGAGGGGCCTGAGTAGACGACGCGGGAACCGGGACGGCTACGTCGTGGCCCCCGCGGCTTTGGCCTCGGCGGGCATGGGAGACTTCTTCGCTTCTTTTCGCGCGGCAGGCGGCGCGGATCGCCCTTGCGCGGGCTCGACGCCCTTCACGACGAGCTCGAGCGCGACAAGCTCCGCCGCATCGCCCGAACGGCGGCGTGTCTTGATCATCCGCGTATAGCCTCCGTGCCGCTCCCGAAACCGTCCGGCGACTTCGCCGAAGAGCTTCGACACGACTTCCTTGCTGCGCAGAAACGACAAGGCCCGGCGCCGGGCCGGCAGATCGCCCTGCTTGCCGAGCGTGATCATGCGTTCGGTGAAGCCCCGCACTTCCTTCGCCTTGGCCTCGGTGGTTTCGATCCGCTCGTGCTCGAGCAAGGAGGTGACGAGGCTGCGGAACAAGGCCCGGCGATGGTTGGTGTTCCGGCCGAGCTGCCTGCCTTTTTTCCGGTGCCGCATGGTGCCCCCGATCAGCCTTCGCTCTTGGCGTCGCCAGCCGGCACGGAATCCAGCTTCATGCCCAAGCTGAGGCCCATTTCGGCCAGGATTTCCTTGATCTCGTTCAACGACTTCTTCCCGAAGTTCTTCGTTTTCAGCATCTCCATCTCGGTCTTCTGCACGAGGTCGGCGATCGTCTTGATATTGGCGTTCTTCAGGCAGTTCGCCGCCCGAACCGAGAGCTCGAGCTCATTCACGCTCCGGAAGAGATTCTTGTTGATCTCCCGCCCGCCGTCCTCCTTCCGCGCCTCGGTCTTCGGGGAGACGAGCTCCTCCGGATGGATGAAGATGTCCACATGCTCCCGGAGGATCCCGGCCGCGGTCGAGAGCGCATCCTGCGGGGTCACGCTGCCGTCGGTCCAGACCTCGAGGATCAGCTTGTCATAGTCGGTGACCCGCCCGACGCGCGCATTCTCGACCAGGAAGTTCACGCGCTTGACCGGCGAGAAGATCGAATCGACCGCGATCACGCCGATCGGAAGGCCCTCCTCCTTGTTGCGCTCGGCGGGCACGTAACCCCGCCCATTCTTGACCGCCATCTCCATGTCCAGGGTCGCTTCCTTGTCGAGCGTCGCGATGTGCAGGTCGGGCGTCAGGATGGAGACGTCCGCGTCATGGATGATATCCGAACCCTTCGCCTCCCCCGGTCCCTTCTTGCGAAGCCGGATGGTCTTGGGCTTGTCCGTGTGCAGTTTCAAGCGCAGATTCTTGACGTTCAGGATGATGCCGGTGACGTCCTCCGTCACTCCCGGAATGGTCGAGAATTCGTGCAGCACGCCCTCGATCCGCACCGTGGTCACTGCGGCACCGGTCAAGGACGACAGCAGGACCCGGCGCAAAGAGTTCCCGATCGTGGTCCCGAACCCCCGCTCGAACGCTTCGGTGGTAAACCTCCCGTATGTCGGGGTGCCCGTTTCCTTCTCGAGCTCCACCCGCATCGGGATTTGGAAATCTTTCATCGCCTTCATCATGGTTGGCCTTCCTTCATCATCATGACCGTCGCGTGGGGAAGTCGGACGACACGTCCGACCCTGACCTCGTTATCTGGAGTACAGCTCCACGACCATCTGTTCATTGACCGGGAGCGCGATCTCTTCTTTTGCCGGCAGCGCCTTGACGAGGCCCTTGAAGGCATCCTTGTCCAACTCGACCCAGGCCGGCATCCCCCGCCCATCCACCGCGTCCAGCGACGTCCGGATGGGCACGAGTTCGCGACTCCGGTCCCTCACCTGGATGACGTCCCCCGCCTTCACAAAATAGCCCGGCACGGTGATCCGTCTTCCATTGAGCGTAAAGTGGCCGTGGTTGACCAATTGCCGGGCCTGCTTGCGCGAGGAGGCAAAGCCGAGGCGGTAGACGACGTTGTCCAACCGGCGCTCCAACAGGATGAGGAGCTGATCGCCGGTGATCCCGGCGCGGCGTTCCGCCTTGCCGAAGACGCCGCGGAATTGCCGTTCCTGCAGCCCGTAGATCCGTTTGAGTTTCTGCTTCTCCCGGAGCTGCGCGCTGTACTCGGAGACGCGCTGCCGGCCCTGTCCGTGCTGGCCGGGCGGATAGCTGCGGCGCTCGATGGCGCACTTTTCAGTCATGCACCGGGTGCCCTTCAGGAAAAGCTTGACGCCCTCCCGTCGACAGAGCCGGCAGACCGGACCGCGATAATTCGCCACTGTCTTCTCCTTCGTTAATCGTTAAACGACGGCTGGGCCATTCTCATGCTTCACGATTAACGTTGAACAATTTACGTTTAACGTCATCACACCCGGCGCCGCTTCGGCGGACGGCACCCGTTATGGGGGATCGGGGTGACGTCCCGGATCAGGTTGACCCGCAGGCCGGCCGCCTGCAAGGACCGGATGGCCGATTCCCGGCCGGACCCCGGTCCGTTCACGTAGACGTCGACCTGCCGCATGCCGTGTTCCATCGCCTTTCGGGCCGCCATTTCCCCGGCGCGCTGCGCGGCAAACGGGGTGCTCTTGCGGGACCCCTTGAACCCCTGGTTGCCGGCGCTGGCCCAGACCACGGTGTTCCCGCTCATGTCGGTGATCGTGACGATGGTGTTGTTGAACGAGGCCTGGATGTGCGCGATTCCGGCCTGCACCGTCTTTTTTTCTTTCTTCTTGCCTTTCTTAACGCTCATCCCACGCCCCTCTCGTCATCAGATGCATGAAACCCTACGCCGTCTTGGCCGGCGCGGCCGCTGGCGCCGCGGGCTTTCTGGCCTTTCCCATCGCCGCCCGGCGGCCTTTGCGCGTCCGGGCATTCGTCCGGGTGCGCTGTCCCCGCACCGGCAGGCTCTTGCGGTGGCGCAAGCCCCGGTAGGTGCCGGTATCCACCAGCCGTTTGATGCCCATGGTGACCTCCTTGCGGAGGTCGCCCTCCACCTTGTAGTCCCGCTCGATGATCTCCCTGAGCTTGATGATCGCGTCCTCGGTCAGGTCCTTCACGCGCACCGCGGGATCGACCCCGGCTTTCTTGATGATCTGAGCGGCGCGCGGCCGCCCGATCCCATAGATGTAGGTCAGCCCGACATCCACCCGCTTCTCCCGCGGCAAATCGACCCCGGCTATCCGCGCCATGTGTGTGTCCCCCTCACGCCTAACGCCTCACGCCTCACGGTTTCACCCTTGCCGCTGCTTGTGGCGGGGATTCGAGCACAACACCCGCACCACGCCGCGCCGGCGGATGACCCGGCACTTCGAGCAAATCGGCTTGACCGATGATTTGACCTTCACGACAGCCTCACTTGAACCGGTACGTTATCCGCCCCCGCGTCAGGTCGTAGGGGGACAGCTCCACCGTGACCTTGTCGCCGGGTAAAATCCTGATGAAGTGCATCCGCATCTTGCCCGAAATGTGCGCCAGAATCTTGTGTCCATTCTCCAGTTGCACGCGGAACATCGCGTTCGGCAGCGTTTCCGAGACCGTGCCCTGGACCTCGATCACATCCTCTTTCGACATACCTCGCGCCCTACAGTTTCGTCAGAATTCTCGCCGGCCCGCTGGGCTGGATGGCGATGGTGTGCTCGAAGTGCGCGGACAGGCTCCCGTCGGCCGTGACCGCCGTCCACCGGTCCTCAAGGATCCGGACCCGGTGATCTCCCATGTTGATCATCGGCTCGATCGCCAGCACCATGCCGACCTGCAAGCGGGGTCCCTGCCCCGGCTCGCCGTAGTTCGGCACCTGCGGCTCCTCGTGAAGCTGCCGGCCGATCCCATGACCCACGAAATCCCGGACCACCGAAAACCCCGCGGCTTCGGCGTGCCGCTGGATCGCATGGGAGATGTCGGACAGCCGATTGCCCACCACCGCCTGCTCGATCCCCTTGTACAACGCCTCCTCGGTCACGCGCAGCAACTCGACCGCTCTCGGATGGATCGCGCCGACGCTCACGGTCACCGCCGAGTCCCCGTAGAACCCGTTGACGATCGCCCCGAGGTCCAACCCGATGATATCGCCGTCCTTCAGCACGCGCTTGGAGGGGATGCCGTGGACAACTTGCTCGTTCACCGACGCGCACAGGGTCTTGGGATAATTCCGGTATCCCTTGAAGGCCGGCACCCCTCCCCGCGCGCGAATGAACTCCTCTGCGACCCGGTCGAGCTCCTCGGTCGTCACCCCGGCCCTGACCTCGCGGCGGAGCGCTTCGAGCGTCTCGGCCACGAGCTTGGCGGCCGTGGCCATGATCTCGATCTCTGCGGGTGTCTTCAGAATGATCATGCCGGCCCGTTCATCGAGAGCGCCTCGAGCAACCGGCGCTGCACGTCTTCGATCTTGCCGGCTCCATCGACCTCGGAAAGGAGCCCTTGCTGACGATAGTACTCGATGAGCGGGGCGGTCTGCTGCTCATAGACCGACAACCGCTTTCGCACGGTCTCGGGCTCATCATCCGAGCGGGTGACCAGGGCGCCCCCGCACCGGTCGCAGACCCCCCCCCGCTTCGGAGGAGCAGAGTCCACGTGAAACACGGCTTCGCATTGTGAGCAGCTCCGTCGACCCGTCAGGCGCCGGATCACTTCCTCTCTCGGCACCTTGAAATTGATCACCCGGTCGAGTCCCTGTCCCTTGGCCTTCAGCATCTCGGCCAATTGCTCGGCTTGGGGCACCGTGCGCGGAAACCCGTCCAGCAAGAAGCCCTTTGCGGTGCCCGGCTCCGCGAGCTTTTCCTTTACCAGGCCGACCACCACGGCGTCGGGCAGCAGCTGCCCCCGATCCATGTAGGATTTGGCCTGTATCCCCAGCGGCGTCTGCTGCGCCACCGCGGTCCGGAGGATGTCTCCCGTCGAGATCTTCGGCTGTCCGAGCCGTGACGCCACGAGATTGGCCTGCGTCCCCTTGCCGACGCCGGGCGCTCCGAGGAACACCAAGCGCATGACTTCCCTCACCCGCTCCGGCCTTTCAAGCGGCCCTTGGCCAGAAAGCCTTCGTAGTTGCGCATCAGCATGTGCGATTCGATCTGTTGCGCCGTGTCCAGCCCGACGCCGATGACGATCAAGAGCGACGTCCCTCCGAAATAGAACGGGACGTTCAGCCGGTAAATGAGCAGCTCCGGCACGACGCACACCGCCGCCAGGTAGAGGGAGCCGGCGAACGTCACCCGCGTCAAGACCCGGTAGATATAGTCGGACGTCCGCTGCCCGGGCCGGATGCCGGGGATGAATCCCCCGTACTTCTTCATGTTGTCCGCCATGTCCACGGGGTTCAGCACCACGGCGGTGTAGAAGAAACAAAAGAAGACGATCAGACCGACGTACATCAACGTGTACAGCACCGAGCCCGGAGCCAGCTGCGCCCCGATGGACTGCACCCAGGGGATCTGGATGAATCCCGCGATCGTGGCCGGAAAGGCGATGATCGAGGACGCGAAAATCGGCGGGATCACCCCGGCCGTGTTGATCTTCAATGGAATGTGGGTGCTCTGCCCGCCGTAGACCCGG